>NZ_VFUX01000027.1:0-99556 GCF_006441275.1 Mesorhizobium sp. B2-4-17
ACAGCCCGCATGGCATGGCACCAAGCCGGCGGCCGGTTTGATCTGGGAGCCGATGATGGTCGCCAATGAGGGGAAAGCAGAACCGGAGCGCCTTGATGGGCAAGAGCCTTCCCAAATGTAAGCTTTCGCTAACAATCTCGTACGCGGCGACTTCACGCCGCTTCAATGCGGCGCGCCCCGTTTCTTCTCGGCCGCGGCCAGCAGGTTCAACGAAGGCGCGTACCTTGGCGGGCCGGAACCGGGCGGGCGGAAAGACGGCATGGATGCCGCCTGTCGAAGGTCCATTTGGCAAAGACCGGCACAGGACGCAGGCATGGGCGGCCGGGCTCTTGTCACATCCTGTTCGAAGACGGGATCATGGGTTACTTCTGTTCAATCTAGGCGCAGCGGCCACCAGCGCCCTGCCGATGGCCGATCGGGGTGCGTCAATGACGGCACGGGCATCGCCGCTCTCGGCAATCCGCCCGGCGTCGAGAAGGATGACACGGTGGGCGACCGCGCGGGCGACGCCGAGATCATGTGAAATGAAGAGATAGGCGATCTGGTCCTGGCGTTGCAGGTCGAGCAGAAGGTCGAGGATCTGGCCGCGCACCGAGACGTCGAGTGCCGACACCGCCTCGTCGAGCACGATCAGCGACGGCTTCGTAGCGATGGCCCGGGCGATGGCCACACGCTGTCGCTGGCCGCCGGAGATTTCGTGTATGGCGCGCGGCGCGAGATCGGCCGCCAGCCCGACGCGTTCGAGCAGGACGGCGATACGGCGCGGACGCTCGGCGCGCGACGCGATGCCATGGATGCGCAAGGGATCGTCGAGAACGCGCGCTACCGTGGCGCGCGGATTGAAGGCGGCCAGCGGATTCTGGAATACCATCTGCAGGCGGGCGCGGCGGGCGCGCAGGACCGCACCGCGCAAAGCCAGGAAATCGTCACCTTCGAATTCAATGCGCCCGGCGTCCGGCTCGATCAGGCGCAGCACGAGCCGTGCGATCGTCGATTTGCCGCTGCCGGAGGGGCCGGCCAGCGCCAGCGTTTCGCCCGGGCCGATGTGAAAGGAAACGTCGTCGACAGCGGCTATCGCCTTGCCGCCTCGTCGGTAGATCTTGGAGAGATTGGAGACCGCGAGCAGGCTCATGCGTGGAACTCGCTGCGATTCAACAGCGGGTCAGCATCGAGGCCGATATGAGCGTCGAGCAGGGCACGTGTGTAGGGTTCGGTCGGTGCATTCACAATCCGCGCCGTCGTGCCAAGCTCGATCAGTTTGCCGTGCCGAAACACGGCAATGCGCTCGGCGAGTTCGGCCGCCAGCGCGATGTCGTGACTGATGAACAGCAGCGTCATGCCGTCCTCCGCAACCAACCGGCGGATCAAGGCGACGATCTCGGCCTGCACGATGGTGTCGAGTGCGCTGGTCGCCTCGTCGGCGATCAGCAATCTCGGCCCGGCGGCGATCGCAGCCGCAATTGCCGCGCGTTGCTTCTGGCCGCCGGAGAGTTGATGCGGGAAGGATCGCAGGGCTGCGTCCGGATCGGGCAAGCGGACGCGTTCGAGCAGGGTTTTGGCTCTCGCATATGATGCCCGCCAGTCGAGGCCGAGATGTGTGTGCGCCACTTCGGCGATTTGTTTGCCGATGGTCATCACGGGATCGAGGCTGGCGGACGGATCCTGGAACACGAAGCCGATGTCGCGGCCGCCGAGGGGTGCCAGGCTTTGTTTGGACACAGACTTTTGCGCTCGGCGCTCTAGGAAGCCCCCCTCTGTCCTGTCGGACATCTCCCCCTCAAGGGGGGAGATCAGGCCCGCATGTCGACCTTCGCCAACTACGTCGGCAGCAAGGGGGGAACCGACAGTGGAACTGCTAATTTCCCCCCTTGAGGGGGAGATGTCCGGCAGGGCAGAGGGGGATGCCTTGGCACCAAAGGACGGCGATGATGGCAAGGACCACTCGATGAGGCCTCCAACCTTGGCGGTTGCCGGCAGCAATCCTGCAATCGCCAGCGCCAGCGTGCTTTTGCCGGAACCGCTCTCACCGAGGATCGCCAGACGTTCTCCTGCGGCGATCTCCAGGCTGATCCCCTTCAGCGCCGCCACCTCGGCACCTTCGCGTCGATAGCTAACCGCCAGGTCGCGGATCGAAGCCAGCGAGGTCAAGACAGGCCTTTCTTGACCGCTGTCGTCTCGACGATGCCTTCACCGGCGAGATAGACGCCAAGCACGGTCAGCACCAAGGCGATACCCGGAACGATCGACAGGAAGGGTGCGGTGCGCAGCACCGTGCGGCCTTCCGCGATCATGCCACCCCAGGTGACGCGGTTGGGGTCGCCAAGGCCAAGGAAGGACAAGGCCGCTTCGGTCAGGATCGCCGCGGCGACGATCACCGACGACATCGCCAATACCGGCGGCAAGGCATTGGGCAGCACCTCACGAAAGGCGATTTCCAGGGGATGCATGCCGATGACGCGAGCGCCGGCGACATAATCGCGTTCACGGATGGAGAGGACTTCCGCACGCGCGACACGCGCCGGTCCGGTCCAGGTGCCGAGCGCGATGGCAATTACGACGATGCCGAGCGACGGTCCGACGACGCTGACGAAAGCCAGTGCCAGCAGGAAGCTGGGCACGGTCTGGAAAGCATCGGTGACGCGCATCAGCACCTCGTCGAGGAGGCCGCCGGCAAAGCCGGCCAGCGTGCCGACCACGGCGCCGATCGCGAGTGCCGCCGCCGCTGCCGCCAGGCCGACAGCCAGCGAAGTGCGGGCGCCATGGAAGAGCTCGGCCAGCACGTCACGGCCGAGCCGGTCGGTGCCGAGCGGCAGCGACCAGTCCTGGAAGGGCGGCAGCAGCGCCGGGCCGGCGATGGCTTGCGGGTCGCCGGGAAACAGCAGCGAGGCGGACAGCGCCATCGCGGCCAGTGCGCCCAGAAGAATGGCGCCGGCGATTGCCTCAGGCGTGCGCAGGAAACGGCGGAGCGGGTTCATGCGCCGGCCTCTCCGGCGCCGACGCGCGGATCGAGCAAGGCGTAGGCGATGTCGACGAGGAGGTTGATGACGATGACAAGGACGGCGCTGGTGAGGATGATGCCGAGCAGCAATGGCGTGTCGCGCGCCGCGACGGCTTCCTGCGCCAGCCGGCCGAGGCCCGGAACGGAAAAGACGCTTTCGATGACGACGCTGCCGCCAAGCATCTGCGCCGACTGCAGGCCGAGCATGGTGACCAGCGGCAGCAATGCGTTGCGGGCGACGTGGGCGAGCACGATGCGGCGGCGCGAAAGGCCCCTGGCGCGGGCGGCCAGCACGAAGTCCTGCCGCCAGGCTTCCGCCATGCCGGCGCGCATCATGCGCAGATAGAGGGCGAGGTAAATGAAGCCGAGTGCTGAGACCGGCAGCACCAAATGGATGGCGATGTCGGCGACGCGGTCGAGGCCGGTCCTGTCCGAAGCCAGGGTCTCGATGCCGCCGATCGGCAGCCAGCGCAGGTCGACGGCAAAGATCACGATCAGCACCAGGCCGAGCCAGAAACCCGGCACGGCATACAGCGCCAGCGAGCCGATCGACAGGAAGCGGTCGCGGAAGCTGCCTGGCCGTGCGCCGGCATAGATGCCGAGGGTGGAACCCAGCCCGAAGGAAAGCGCGGTGGCGCTGACCATCAGCAGCAGCGTGTTGGGCAAGCGCTCGAGGATCACGTCGCGGATCGGCCTGGAGAACGTCACCGACTGGCCGAGATCGAGATGCAGCAGCGCCCAGAGATAGTTGGCGAGCCGCGTCACCTCGGATTGGTCGAGACCCCAGCGGTGGCGCAGCAGCTCGATCATGCCGGCATCGCCGCCGGTGGAGACGATGTAGGCATCGACCGCATCGCCGGGGGCGGCTTCGAGAAGCAGGAAGGTGCCGATGATGACGATCAACAGCACGAAGATGCTGCCGACGAGGCGACGGCGGAGGAGGATGAGGGCGCGGGTCATGTGCGCCCCCAAGGTGTGGCGATACGCTGGTCAGGATTGCGCCTAGGCACCCCCCTCTGTCCGGCCGGACAGAGGGGGGTGTGAAGAAACCCGGCCGTAGGCCATGTCTCAACACGGATTTCTTCGCGAACTTTCATCCGCGCAAATCTGTCACGATTCCAAATATGTGTCCGCCCAGTTCGAAACCGCCCAGCGTGGATTGTTGGCGATGTTGCCGACCTTGTCACTCGCGACGCTGATGAAGCTCCATTCGGCGACGTTGATCAACGGCAGGTCGGCGGCGACCTCCTTCTGGAACTGCTTATAGAGGTCGGTACGGGCTGATGTGTCGAGCGTCTCCGACGCTTTGGTGATCAGCGCGTCGAGGGCGTCGTTCTTGTAGCCGCCCTGGTTGGAGAATGGCACGCCGTCTGGAATGCCGCTCTGCACCAGTATGGTGGTCGAGATCGCGGGGTCGCCACGGAACACAGGCGGGCCGACGGCGAGGTCGAAGGCGTGGTCGGTGTAGACGGCCTTGATGTGCGCGGCGGAGTCGTTGTTGACCAGCTGCGCGTCAATGCCGATGGCGGCAAGCGCCTGACGCAGATAGTCGCCGAACTGTTTCGTCTCGTTGAAATAGGGCGCCGGCAGCAGCTTGAGCGAGAAGCGGTTGCTGTCGGCACCCCTTTTGTAGCCGGCCTCGTCGAGCAGCGCGTTGGCCTTGGCGACGTCGAATGGATAGGTCGGCACGTCGGCGGTGTAGAATTGCGGATCGTTCTTCGGCACCGGGCCGGTGGCGGTGGCGGCATAGCCGAGGAACACCGTCTTGACGACGAAATCCTTGTCGATGGCATGCGCGATTGCCCGGCGCACCTTGAGGTCGGCCAGTTCCTTGCGGCGATGGTTGATCTCGACCACGAGCTGATAAGTTAGACCTTCATAGCCCTTGGTGATGACCTTCAGACCCGGCACCTTCGAAATACGGTCGAGGTCTGCCAGCGGCACCGCCGAGAAGGCGGCGAGTTGGATTTCTTCGGCTTCCAGCGCGCTCGCTGCCGAGGTGCGGTCGGGCAACACCTGATAGATGATCTCGTCGAGATAGGGCTCGTCCTTGCCCCAGTAGTCGGTATTCCTGGTCAGGCGGTAGTACTGGCCGGCCTTGTATTCACCGAACTTGAACGGGCCGGTGCCGATCGGCGCGGTGTTGGCCGGGTTGTCCTCGATCTTGCCGACCTCGTAGATGTGCTTGGGCACGACGCTGCTCAGGGCCGGCAGCGCGTTGCGGATCAGCTGGAACGGCGTTGGCTTGGCGAACTTGAAGATTGCGGTCAGATCGTCGGGGGTGTCGACGGCGGCGAGGTCCTTGAACACCGTGCGGCCGAGATTCTGCAGCGGCTTCCAGATCTGCAGCGCCGAGAAGGCGACGTCGGCCGAGGTGAACGGCTTGCCGTCGTGCCATTTGACGCCTTCGCGCAGCTTGAAGGTCGCCGACAGCCCGTCGGCCGCACTTTCCCAACTCACGGCCAGGCGGGGGGCAAGCCCATCCTTGCCATCGAAGGAGGCTTCGGCCAGCGTTTCCACGATCTTGCTGGAAATGAAGAAGACGCCGTTGGAGGCGACGATCGCCGGGTTGAGGTTGCGTGGCTCGGAATCGGCGGCGAGCACCAGCCGGCCACCCTTCTTCGGCGTCTGTGCCCAGCCGAGCGACGGCATGGCCGTGGAGGCCAGCAGCATCGCCGAGCCGGCAAGCATCTTGCGTCTCGAAATCGTGAAATCCGACATGATTTAACTCCCTCCTCTGCGCGACCCGCGTGGCGCGACAAGTCCCCTCGGATGCCGGCAAGCGCATCGGTATCCTCGCGGCGGCGATTATGAGCCTTGCCGAGGGTTTCGCCAGAGACGGAATTGGCGCACCCTCGCTTGGCTTTGAAATTTTCGTCCGCTGGACCAGTTTCGTCGCGCGGGTGCATTTTTGCCTATCTGGCAGGACCAAATTGACAGGATAAAAGGCGAATGGCGACTTATCTATCCTCAATCCGGTCTGTTCGCGTATTCTGGATAGACCAGAGAAGACAAAATGGTGCAGATTTGGCCGCGCGCCATCGGATCGGGAGCGGAGCCGCGCCGATCACGGGCAATTCAGGGAGATAGAGAGATGAACGTTGCGCCGGGCAAGAATGCCGTCAGCACTGTCCCGTTCGACCAGGCGAGAGTCGACCGGCTGTTGGAGGAGGCCGGCATCGATGTGCTGCTCGCGACCTCCAAGCACAACACGCAGTATCTGCTCGGCGGCTACAAGTTCATCTTCTTCGCCGCCATGGATGCGATCGGCCACAGCCGCTATCTGCCCGTTGTCATCTACGAGAAGGGCGGACCGGAGCACGCGGCCTATATCGGCAATAAAATGGAAGGCGGCGAGCACCAGAACCATCCGTTCTGGACACCGACACTGCATGCCGCCTGCTGGGGCACGCTAGACGCCGCGAACCTTGCCGTCGAGCATTTGCAGAAGATCGGCAAGGCAGGTGCGCGCATCGGCATCGAGCCTGCCTTCCTGCCGTCCGACGCCTACACGCTGATCCGCAAGGCGCTGCCGGACGCCAGGCTTGTCGATGCGACCGACATGCTGGAGCGCATGCGCGCCATCAAGACCGATGCCGAGCTGGAGAAGCTGCGCATGGCCTCCGAACTGATCACCGATTCCATGCTGGCGACCATCGCCTGGGCACGCGAAGGCACGAGCAAGGCCGAGATCATCGAGCAACTGCGGCGCGAGGAGACCAATCGCGGCGCGCATTTCGAATATTGCCTGCTGACGCTGGGCTCCAGCCACAACCGCGCTTCATCAGGCCAGGCGTGGAAGAAGGGCGAGGTGCTGTCGATCGATTCCGGTGGCAATTATCACGGCTATATCGGCGACCTCTGCCGGATGGGCATTCTTGGCGAACCGGATGCCGAGCTCGAGGATCTCCTGGCCGAGGTCGAGATGGTGCAGCAGGCGGCGTTCTCGAAGGTCAAGGCGGGCACGCTGGGCGGCGACATGATTGCCCACGCGGAAGGCGTGCTAAAAGCCTCGAAGGTCGCGGCCTATACGGATTTCTTTGCCCACGGCATGGGCCTGATCACGCATGAGGCGCCGTTCCTGATGACCAACCATCCGGTGACCTATGAAGGCACCTACGCGGCCAAGCCGCTGGAGACGAACATGGTGCTGTCGGTTGAAACGACCATGCTCCACCCGACGCGCGGGTTCATCAAGCTGGAGGACACGCTTGCCGTAACCGCGACCGGATATGTGATGTTTGGGGATCGGGGCAGGGGGTGGAATAGAGGCGGGGTTCTGTAGGAGACGAACGCCGGCGCCGCCCCTCATCCGCCTGCCGGCACCTTCTCCCCGTATAGTGACGGGGAGAAGGAGCTGTCGCAACCTCGGCGCTCGTCTTGCAACGCTGAAAATCGGCGGGTGCGCTGATGAAAGCATCTTTCTCCCCGTCACTATACGGGGAGAAATGTCCGGCAGGACAATGAGGGGCGGCGCTACCCTTGAATAAATTCATCACCGTCCCGCCGGAATCAATCTGAAATCCGGCAGTTCCCGCAGCGCCAATTCCGGACCTGCCGGCGAGTAGACGACGAACAATTGCATCGGACCATCGCCGGTGTTCAGCGTCGAATGGAACCGGCTTTCCGGCACGTGGATGGTGCAGCCGGGGCCGACCTTCGCCACCACCGGGTTGCCTTGCTCGTCCTCGATCATCTGTTCGCCGTGGCCTGAGATGACGAAGATGATTTCCTCGGCGCCCGGGTGGTTGTGGCGCGTATGGCCCTTGCCCGATGGCAGGTCGACGACGCCGCCGGAAAAGCGGGTTGCGCCATTCACCTCCGGCGCCACCGTCAACGACAATTTTCCCCAGTCGAAGCCGAAGGCGCTGACATCCTTCGGGTAGACAAACACCTTGCTCTTGTCGGTCATCTCCCATCATCCCTTCTTTTTCTTCGCGGTCGCTTTGTCGTCGCCCAGCGTGACGGTCTTGAAATCGGCCGTCTGTCTGGCGATCGCGGCTTCCGCCGGCAGCCGCTCCATTGAGCTCGCGCCATAGAAGCCGTGCAGACCTTTGCAGCGGTCGAGGATGTAGCGGGCATCCTCCGGCATCGAGATCGGGCCGCCATGGCAAAGCAGGATGACGTCCTTGCGCACCGCGCGGGCGGCCTCGGCGATGGCGTCGATCGCGACGATGCAGTCGTCGAGCGACTTGGCCGAGGTGGCGCCGATCGAGCCGCCAGTGGTGACGCCCATATGGGCGACGACGATATCGGCGCCGGCCTTGGTCATGGCGCGCGCTTCGTCGGGATTGAAGACATAGGGTGTGGTCAGCAGATCGAGCTTGCGCGCCTCGGCGATCATGTCGACTTCCAGCCCGAAGCCCATGCCGGTCTCCTCGAAACTCTGGCGCATGGTGCCGTCGAACAGGCCGATGGTCGGAAAATTCTGTACGCCGGAAAAGCCCATTGTCTTCAGCTCGGCCAACAGCAGCGGCATGATGACGAACGGATCGGTGCCGTTGACGCCGGCCAGCACCGGCGTGCGCTTGACCACCGGCAGCACCTCGTAGGCCATTTCCTTGACGATCTCGTTGGCATTGCCATAGGCGAGCAGCCCGGCGGCCGAGCCGCGTCCAGCCATGCGGTAGCGGCCGGAATTGTAGATGATGATCAGATCGATGCCGCCGGCCTCCTCGGCCTTGGCCGACAGGCCGGTGCCGGCGCCGCCGCCGACGATCGGCACGCCCTCGGTTATCATCTTGCGGAATTTCTCCAGGATATTCTTGCGCGGGATGGCGGCCATCGGGTCTCACTTCTTGGCGATGTCGAGAAAAGCCGCGACCGCGGCTTTGGCGAATTTGGGGTCGTTGATGTGCAGCGGCAGGCGCATCACCGTGCGCGTTCCGTTCGGCATGATGGTGCGCTCGATGGCCTCGAAAAGCGCCGCATCGGCCTTCGGATCGAAGAAGGCGCCGTCTTCGATGTCGAGCGCCGAGACGCCTTTTTCCGGAATCAGGAAGCGGATCGGACCTTCGCAGCGCGCCAAGCGGCGGCCGATCCATTCACCGATCTGGCGGCATTCCTCGACGGTAGTTCGCATCAGCGTGACATTAGGATTGTGTTCGTAGACCAGCCGCGCGCGATAGCGCTCAGGAATTGTCGGCGGCGCCCGGAAATTGACCATGTCGAGCGCGCCGACCGAGCCGACATAGGGCAGCTTCGTGCGGACAATGGCGCCGAAGCGGTCCTCCGTTGCTGGCAATACGCCGCCGAACAGCAAGTCGCAGACCTCGGTCGTGGTGATGTCGATGACGCCTGCCAGCAGGCCGCTGTCGGCCAGCTTCTCCATCGAGCGGCCGCCGGTGCCTGTGGCGTGGAAGACCATGCAGTCGTAAGTGGCGCGCAGCTGCTCGGCGATGGCAGTCACGCAGGGCGTGGTGACACCGAACATGGTCAGCCCGATCGACGGCTTGCCGTCGGACGGAGGCGCTGGCCTGGCCGCCATGCCTGCGATCGCCTGAGCCGCATTGTGCAGCACGGTGCGGGACAGCCGGTTCAGCCCGGCCATGTCTGTCACCGATGGCATCATGATGATGTCGGAAACATCGACGTAAGGGGCTGTGTCGCCGGAGGCGAGCGTCGAGACCATGATCTTGGGCAGGCCGAGCGGCAGCGCGCGCATGCCCGAGGTGATGATCGAGGTGCCACCGCCACCGCCAATACCGATCACGGCTGATATGTCGCTTCGTGACTGGATGAAGCGAGCGAAGGCGACGCCCATGGCTGCCACCGCTGTGCCGCGATCATTGCCGCCGAGCACGGCTTCGGTGCCGGCGGGATGATGGCCGGCAATTTCCTTGGCGGTGATGTCTACGGATATGGTCGCGTCGCGCGTTCCGACATCGACCCGGGAAACGCCAGCGCCGCTGGCGGCGATCGTGTCGGCCAGGAAGGCGAGCTCCTCGCCCTTGGTATCAGCGGTGCCCACGACATAGATGCGTTTCATGGGCCGCCCTGTGTTGGTTGGCTCGGCAGCGGCACTGTTCAGTGGATGAAGACCTTGGTGCTTTACCGCGCCGTGACAAAGCGAGGTCGTTGCAAATTTTTGAGACGAGCGTATCATATTGACATGGATATCTCACGTCAACAAGCGACGACGAACGATGACACAGGCGAGAGGGCCGAGCGTGGACCCCGGGCGCGCACCAAACGGCTGATGCTGGAGACGGCGACGAGGCTTATGCAGGCGGGCGTCACGCCGTCGGTCAGCGAAGTTGCCGAGGCGGCTGAGGTATCCCGAGCCACCGCCTATCGCTATTTCCCGAGCCAGGCGGCACTCGTGCAGGCCGTCGTCGACGAGGGGTTGGGCCCAATCCTGACCTGGCAATCGACCTCCGACGATGCCGAGCGCCGGGTCGCCGACCTGTTCGACACCGCCATGCCACGCATTGAGGCCTTCGAGGCGACGTTCAAGGCGGCGCTGAAACTGTCACTCGATCAGTGGGCGAGGCGCCAGGCCGGCACGCTGGGCGGCGAACCGGCCTTCACGCGCGGCCATCGCGTCGACCTGCTCAAGGAAGCGATCGCTCCGCTCAAGGGCCGTTTGCCGCCGCGCGATTTCAACCGGCTGGCGCAGGCGCTGTCGCTGATCTTCGGCGTCGAGGTGCTGATCGTGCTCAAGGACATCTGGGGGCTCGACAGCCGCGGGACGCGGTCCGTTGCGCAATGGGCGGCTGGTGCGCTGGTGCGCGCGGCGGTGACGGATTCGATCGACGGTGGAGATGGTGCCAATACGGCGGCAGTGGTGAAATAGCCTATGTCTGGTTCGACCAGATTTGCATGCCAACTATTGATCTTAATTGCGGTGCCGGGCTTCACACAAGGCCACTGCGTATCATTGAGTAGGAAAATCATGTGAAAACAGTCAGGTAAACCTGCAATTCGACTGTGATGATCCGATCTGGCTCTCAAGAAAGGGCTTGACCAGGGTGCAAAATTGGTAATACCAGATCAGAAAAGAAAAGTGGATCAAAAGCGAGGGCTTCGATCCATTTTCCGGCAGGGCGAGGAGGCCCGGAACCGGAAAGGTGCGAGCAAGGGAGGAACTACCAGGGCCGGCTCCGTCGTCGGCTCGCATGACAGGTAGAATGCGCACAAGGGAGGAATCATTATGCGCAAGTTAGTGACCAGCGTGCTTGCTGGTATCGGCCTGACGCTTGCCTACGGAACGTCCGTCCACGCGCAGGACAAGGAACTCACCATTTTCTGGGCGGAATGGGACCCTGCGAACTATCTGCAGGAGCTCGTGAACGACTATACGGCCGAGACCGGTGTGAAGGTCACGGTGCAGACCACGCCATGGCCCGATTTCCAAACCAAGGCCTTCACCGAGTTCAACGCGCATGGCGACGCTTACGATCTGGTCGTCGGTGACTCGCAATGGCTGGGCGCCGGTTCGACGCAGGGCCACTATGTCGACCTGACCGACTTCTTCAACCAGCACAAGCTCACCGACGTGATGGCACCCGCGACCATCAAGTATTACGCCGAATACCCTGGCGGTTCCGGCAAATACTGGGCGATCCCGCTGGAAGGGGATGCGATCGGCTGGTCCTATCGCAAGGACTGGTTCGAGGACCCAAAGGAGAAGGAAGCCTTCAAGGCGAAGTACGGTTACGACCTCGATGTGCCGAAAACCTATGCGCAGTTGCGCGACATCGCCGAGTTCTTCCACCGTCCGGACCAGAAGCGGTACGGTGTCGCCATCTACACCGACAATTCCTATGACGCGATGGCGATGGGCGTCGAAAGCGCCATCTTCAGCTACGGCGGCGATCTCGGCGACTATGCAAGTTACAAGGTCGACGGCATCACCAATTCGAAACAGGCCGCCGCCGGCCTCGAAATGTACAAGGACCTCTACAAGTTCACGCCTCCCGGCTGGGGAAAAACCTTCTTCGTGGAGGACAACCAGGCAATCACCGGCGGTCTCGCCGCGATGAGCATGAACTTCTTCGCCTTCTTCCCGCCGCTGGTGAACAAGGCCACCAACCCCTACGCCGACGTTACGGGCTTCTTCGCCAACCCGGGCGGCCCGGACGGAAAGCGCTTTGCCGCTCTGGGCGGCCAGGGAGTTTCGGTCGTCTCGTATTCGAAGAACAAGGACGAGGCGATGAAGTTCCTGGAGTGGTTCATCAAGGACGACACCCAGAAGAAGTGGGCCGAGCTCGGCGGCTACACCTGCAGCCAGGCCGTGCTGAAGTCGGAAGCCTTTCAGAAGGCCACGCCCTACAACAAGGCGTTCTACGACACGATGTTCATGGTCAAGGACTTCTGGGCGACGCCTGAGTACGCCGAAGTGCTCGATCAGTTGAACCAGAACATCTATCCGTTCGTGGTCGGTGGGAAGGGCACCGCTCAGGAGGCGCTAGACAAGACCGCCGCCGACTGGAAGGCGACGTTCACCAAGTACAACCGCTACAAGTAAGCATCAAAGTCGGAATGCCGGAGGAGGGTTCCCCTCCGGCATTCCTGTTTCGGGGAGACGATCATTGGCTTCGGTAGCCCTCACCCATCTTGATCCTGCTTCCAGAGCCGCCGCGCGGGGCTGGTCGGATCTGACCATCCGCAATATGTTCATCATCCCGACGCTGGCTTTCCTGATCGTTTTCAACATCTTCCCGCTGATCTATTCGCTGGGCTACTCCTTCACGAACTTCGCGGCGAATCGGAGCGAGCCGTGGCAGTTCGTCGGCCTGCAGAACTACCGCGAGCTGCTCAGCGACGACCACATCTGGTCGAACTTCGTCACTACGGCGAAGTACGTCATCGTTTCCGTGACCGGCCAGATGATCGTGGGCTTCGGCCTGGCCCTGCTGCTTAATCGCAGCTTTCCGATGAAAGGCTTGATCACCACACTGCTGCTTTTGCCGATGATGATGTCGGCGGCGGTCGTCGGCCTGTTCTGGCAGTTGCTGTACAGCCCGTCCTGGGGGCCTATCAACTACGTCTTCGGCCTGGGCGACTTCGCCTGGCTTTCCAATCCCGACAGTGCTCTTTACGCCGTCGCGATCACCGACATCTGGATGTGGTCGCCCTTCGTCATGCTGCTCTCGCTTGCTGGCCTCTCGGCCGTGCCGCAGCATCTCTACGAGGCCGCCGCGATCGACCGCGCAGGCTGGTGGTACACCTTCACCCGCATCACCTTGCCGCTGGTCTCGCCGATCCTGCTGATCGCGCTGATCTTCCGCACGATGGAAGCCTTCAAGACCTTCGACATCGCCTACACGATGACAACCCAGCCGACCGCCGAGCTCATCGCAATTCGGCTCTACAAGCAAGCCTTCCAGCAGTGGGACACCGGCAAGTCCTGCGCGCTGGCCTATATCGTGCTGATCATGGTGCTGGCCATCACCAACCTCTACGTGAAGTACCTCAACAAGGTGAAGGAACGCTAGCCGATGGCCGCCGTGCGTACCACCAGCGAGATCGCGCTCAACCGCATTGCCGTCGTCTCGGTGCTGATCGCGACGCTGATCTTCCTCGCGCCGATCTACTGGATCGCCTCCACGGCCTTCAAGCCGAAGGAACTGGCGATCACGGTGCCGCCCACCGTTCTTTTCCAGCCGGAGGTCACGCCATTCATCCGTCTGTTCACCAAGCGGGTACAGATGCAGAAGGCCGTCGACCCCCAAGTCTACGAGGCCGCGCCTTGGTGGGAAAAGCGCATCTACGACGGCGGCGAGCGGGTGCTGAAGGTCGGCAAGGATGTGCAGCTTTCGCAGTACCCCGACCGGTTCATGAACAGCCTTATCGTGGCGATCATCAGCACGGTGCTTGCCGTCGGCATGGGAACCTTCACCGCCTACGGCTTCTCGCGCTTCAAGATCGCGGGCGAGGCGGATCTGCTCTTCTTCATCCTGTCGACACGCATGCTGCCGCCGGTTGTCGTGGCGATCCCGATGTTCCTGATGTACCGGGTCGTTGGCCTCAACGACTCGCATATCGGCCTGATCATCCTCTACGTCGCCTTCAACCTGTCCTTCTCGGTCTGGCTGATGAAGGGCTTCATGGACGAGATCCCGAAGGAGTATGAGGAGGCGGCGCTCGTCGACGGCTACACGCGCATGCAGGCCTTCTTCAAGATCGTGCTGCCGGAAGCCGCGACCGGTATCGCCGCCACCGCCGTGTTCTGCTTCATCACCGCGTGGAACGAGTATGCCTTCGCGCTGATCATGACCAACCGGCGCGCGCAAACGGCGCCGCCTTTCATCCCCAGCCAGATCGGTTCCGGCTTGCCGGACTGGACCACGATCGCGGCGGGAACCTTCCTGTTCCTGCTGCCGGTCGCGATCTTCACCTTCCTGCTGCGCAACCACCTGCTTCGCGGCGTGACCTTCGGAGCGATCCGCAAATGAGTTTTCGCGCCGTCAACGAGAAATACCTGCTGCCGGCCTCGCAGATACTCATGGTGCTGGGCATCGTCGCGCTCTGCCAGCCATGGAGTCTCGGCCTGCATTCCTACGGTGTGACGATCATCCTGATCGGGCTGATCGGCTTCAACATCACGTCAAAGATCGCACCGGCCCGCAGCGAGAAAACCGGCGCCACGGCGCATGAGGGAGCCCGGTAGTGACGCAGATCGAACTTCGCGGCATCGAGAAATTCTTCGGCGCCGTTCAGGTCATCCACAATTTGAACCTCGCCATCGCCGACAACGAGTTCATCGTGCTGCTCGGCCAGTCGGGCTGCGGCAAGACAACGACGCTGCGCGCCATAGCGGGGCTCGAGACGATCGACCAGGGCGACATCCTGATCGACGGCAAGGCAGTGCAGCACCTCAGGGCAGCCGACCGCGACATCGCCATGGTGTTCCAATCGTTTTCGCTCTACCCGCATATGACGGTCTTCGAAAACATCGCCTTTCCGCTACGTGCAACGCGCATGGGCAGCGGCGAGGTGGACAAGTCGGTTCGGGAGGTCGCCCGGGTTCTGCGCATCACCGACCTGCTCGGCAAGAAGCCGTCGGCGCTCTCCGGAGGCGACATGCAACGCGTGGCCATCGGCCGGGCCCTGGTGCGGCGGCCGAAGGCGATGCTGATGGATGAGCCGATCGGCGCGCTCGACGCCAAGCTGCGCGAGGAGATGCGGGCCGAGATCAAGCGGCTGCACGTCAAGCAGGGTTCGACCACGATCTATGTCACCCATGACCAGATCGAAGCAATGAGCCTGGCCGATCGCATCGTCATCATGCATGAGGGTTTCATCCAGCAGGTCGGCACTCCAGACGAGGTCTATTCACATCCCGCCAATCTGTTCGTGGCGCAATTCGTCGGCAGCCCGGTGATGAATGTCGCCGACGCGGCGGTGACCGAGAAAGCCTCCTTCGCATCGGTGATCGTCGGCGACGCGACCACCGGTTTTGAGTTTCCCAGCGCCTTGCTGTCGAAGCTCAACGGCCATGCCGGTGGGCAGTTGGCACTTGGCATCCGGCCGGAAGGCGTGCTCATCCGCCGTGACGCGGCCGACGGCTTCATGGCCGTCGACACGCAGATCGTCGAACCGCTCGGCTCCTTCGACATCGTCGATCTCAAAGTCGGTTCAAAGATGCTGCGAGCCCGCACCAAGAGCGGCTTCGTGAGCGGGCCAGGCGAGAAGGTATTCGCCCGGATCGATCCGACGCAGGCGCATTTCTTCGACAAGGCAAGCGGCAAGTCGCTTGAGGTGAGGCTCTGATGGCCCATATCCAGCTCAAGAACATCTCCAAGAGTTTCGGCAACCACACGGCGCTCACCGGGCTCGATCTCGACATCGCCGATGGCGAGTTCTTCGTCCTGCTCGGAGAGACGGGCGCCGGCAAGACGACGACGCTGCGGCTGATCGCCGGCCTGGAAAAACCCAGCGAGGGGCAGGTGTTCATCGACGGCGTCGACGTTGCGGACTGGGGCGCGGCCGAGCGCGACGTGGCGCTGGTGCTGCAGCAATATTCGCTTTATCCGCGCTACACGGTGCGGGAGAACCTCGAATTTCCGCTGAAGCCGAAGATCCGTCGGCTGCCAGGCGCCGAGATCAAGGACCGTGTCGAACGTGCGGCGCGCACGCTGCGCATTGAGCACCTGCTCGACCGCAAGACCGACCGTCTGTCCGGCGGCGAGATGCAGCGCGTCTCGATCGGCCGCGCCATCGTGCGCAAGCCGCGCGTGTTCCTGATGGATGAGCCGCTGTCGGCGCTCGACGCCAAGCTGCGCGAGGCGCTGCGCACCGAGTTGAAAAACCTGCAGATGCAGCTCGGCGCCACATTCCTGTTCGTGACCCACGACCAGATCGAAGCGATGTCGATGGGCGACAAGGTCGGCGTCCTGAACCATGGCCGGATCGTGCAGACCGGCACGCCGCACGAGATCTACAACAATCCACGCGACACCTATGTGGCGAGCTTCGTAGGCTCGCCGCCGATGAACCTCATCGACGGCAGACTGGTGAATGGCCGCGCGGTCATGGCACCGTTGAATTTCGAACTGCCCTTTTCGGGGGGAGCCAAGGCGAGTGCGGCGACAGATGGTCGCCCGCTCGTCTTCGGCATCCGTCCCGAGGACGTCTATCTGGAGGGCGGTGCGCCAGTCGAGGCGCGTGTCCACGACGTCGAGAACCACGGCGTGGAGAAGATCCTGACGCTGCGCGTCGGAGAGGCGATGCTGCGCGCCACGGTGCCGGCCAGGACCGATGTCGCGATAGAGCAGCCGGTGCGCTTTGCCTGGAACCCGGACAAGGTGGTGCTGTTCGACAAGGGCAGCGGCGTCAGCCTACGGCATGCCTCATAGGTGTTGCTTCGTTCGAGGGGCGCGGGACAGGAAAGGTCAACCGGCCTGACGGATCTCTGCCTGTTCCTCGGCACGGAAATGGCTGGGCGCCGAGCCGATGACGCGCTTGAAGGCACGGCTGAAGGCGGCGTCCGATTCATAGCCGAGACGAGCGGCAACGACTGATATTTTCATGCGGTCGCGGACCAGCCACTGCCTCGCCTGATGCATTCGGACCTGAGTGACGTATGTTGCCGGCGTCTCGCCGACGATGGTGGCGAAACGCTCGGCAAAGCCCGAGCGCGAGGCGCCCATCATCCTGGCCAGCGCCTCGACCGTCCAGTCGTGGTCCGGCTCGAGATGAATGGCGGCCAGCACGCGGCCGATATCGCGGTCCCGGACCGCCGCGATCCAGCCGGAGGAGTCGCCGCAGCCACGCTCGACCCATGAGCGGATAACTGTCGCGGCAAGCACGTCGGCCAGCCGCGCCAGGATGCCGCCGGAGCCGACGCGTTCCATCGTGACTTCGCGCGCCATCGATTCGAGGAGATGCGGAATGCCCGGCTCATAGGCTTCCAGTTCGTGCGTTCGCATCACGTCCGGCATCATGCCGAGCAGGGGATGCAGGCCATCAAGGTTGAAATACATGCTGGCACAGAACAGCAGCGTTCCCGGCTGGCAATTCTTGTCGGACATCTCCGCGTTCGACGTGCAGTAGACGTCCTTGCAGACTTCCTCGAGCTCGTAGCCATGGATCGGCCAGGTCTGCGCACCGGGTTCGCTGGCGAGCACATGAGCCTCGCCGCGCGGCAAAAGCACCGCATCGCCGGCATTGAGCTGCACCCACTCGCCTGAAGGCTGCTTCAGCCAGCAGCCCTTGCGGCCGATGAAATGAAACCGCGCCCCGGGCTGAGCCGGGAACTGGATACCCCACGGCTCCTTCATTTCGCAGCGGCCATATTCGACACCATCCAGGCGCAGGCCGCGCAATATGTCTGTCAGTGGGTCGCCGGTGACCGGAATTTTGGACGAACGGTCAAACATAATGGGGTTTCTAGCATGGAAACTCCAGCCCGTCACTCCTTATGTTGCAGTGCAGCTTAACGTTGCGCCGCAAACAAATCGACGACCGGCCCCTAGCCAACCGTGATGGCGAGTCCTGTAACGGATGGAGCTCCAGCCGGCCGTTTCCTATGTGGCGCTGCCAACAGATCGGAGACTGAGCATGGCTGAACCCGTGACAGGCGTCATCGACGCCGCACTTCTCAATCCCGCAGAATCCGATGAACGAACCGAGCCGGCATGGGGTGCCGTGGTTTCGCTCGCGCTTGGCGTCTTCGGCCTCGTCACCGCCGAATTCCTGCCCGCCAGCCTGCTGACGCCGATGGCACGCGATCTCGGTGTGAGCGAAGGTGTCGCCGGCCAGGCGGTGACCGCAACCGCCATCGTCGGGGCCATCGCCGCGCCCACCATGGCCATCGTCACCCGGCGCATGGATCGCAGGCTGGTGATGTGGATGCTGACGACGTTCTTGATCCTGTCCAACCTTCTGGCCACCTTTGCCTCGTCGCTGCCCATGCTTCTGCTCGCCCGCGTCGTGCTCGGCGTCGCGCTCGGCGGCTTCTGGGCGATGTCGGCGGCGATGGCGCTGCGGCTGGTGCCGATGCGGCTGATGCCACGCGCCATGTCGATCATCCTGACCGGCGTTTCGCTGGCCACCGTCACCGCCGCCCCCGTCGGCGCCTATGTCGGCGACGTGTGGGGATGGCGCACGGCGTTCATGATCGCGACCATCGTCGGTGCGTTGGCGTTGCTGGTGCAACTGGCCACCATTCCGAAGCTGCCGCCGGTTGGCGTCGCGAGCTTCCGCACCTTGCTCGACGTGCTGGAGCGGCCATCGATCCGGGTGGCCCTGCTGGTCGTGTTGCTGGTCGCGTCCGGGCACTTTGCCGGCTTCACCTATGTCCGTCCCTTCCTCGAAAAGGTGCCGGTGCTGGACATCGAGACGATCTCGCTGGTGCTTCTGGCCTATGGCATAGGCGGTTTCTTCGGCAACATCGTCGGCGGCATCCTGGCCGAACGCAGCCTTAAGACCGCCGTGGCGCTGGCCCCTTTGCTGATTGCCCTGGCGGCCGCTTCGATGCTGATCTTCGGCGCTTCGCCGATGATCGCCGTCGCCGCCGTCGCGGCTTGGGGTTTTGCCTTCGGCGCTGTCCCGGTCGGGCTGCAGAGCTGGCTGGTGCGGGCCGCGCCCGACCAGGCCGAAAGCGCCGGCGGCCTGATGGTGGCGACCTTCCAGGTGGCGATTGCGATGGGCGCCGTCTTCGGCGGCCTGCTGGTCGACCATGCCGGCGTCGCCAGCGCCTTCGCCTATTGCGGCAGTGCAACACTGCTGGCGGCGGTCCTCGTGTTCCTGCGCGGCCCGAAGCAGGCCGAATAGTGTCCGCCGACAGCCATTCCTGGCAACGGCCCGAGAACCGTCACGGTTTTCGGGCCGTTGCCGTCGTGGTGGCGGCAACAAAGCGGGTTGCGGCGCCGGATCGTTCCCGCCGGAACGAGCGAGAGGCTCAGGCCGACCGACCGTCGAAGTCGAAGATCGACAGAACGGAAATGTCGATACCCTCGACACAGTTGAGGTTGATGTAGGCGCTGCGCTCGCTCCCTTCGCGTACGTCCTCCGCGAAAGGGTGGATGCCGCAGGTGCGGCAGAAACGGTGCGCGATGGCATGATTGCCGAATGTATAGGTGCTGAGGTCATCAGCCCAGGCGAGGACTGTCAGGCTTTCATGCGGGACGGCGCACAGGAGCGCGCCCTTGCGCGAGCAGATTGAACAATTGCACCGCACGACACCGGTCAGCCTCGCCTTGAATTCGAAGGCGACCTTGCCGCAGTGACAGCTGCCTCTGTAGAGCATCTTTCTTCCTCGCATCTGGCAGGGGTGCAAAACCGCCTTCGCCGGGTTAAGTCTCGGCAAGCCATGCAACTGGCTTCTCATCTTAAGACGTTCAGGCAGTCCGGAGTCCGACACCGACAATGCAATCCGTCCGCGATCATCTCGAAATTATTCTTGCGCGCCTTGCCGCCCGCGCCGGCGACGAACGCGTTTTCACGAGGATTTACGCGGAGCCGGCGCGCGCGGCGGCCGACGCCAGCGATGCCCGCAAGCGAGCCGGCGTGACGCTCGGGCCGCTCGATGGCACCATTGTCTCGATCAAGGATCTGTTCGATGTCGCCGGTGAGCCGACCACGGCCGGCTCGCTGATGCGCAAGACCGCCACGCCCGCTGCGCGCGATGCCGCTATCGTCGGCCGGCTGCGGCAGGCCGGCGCGGTCGTCATCGGCAAGACCAATATGACTGAATTCGCCTTCACCGCGATCGGCGACGACATGCACTACGGCACGCCAGGCAATGCCGCCGACGCCAGCCGCATTCCGGGCGGTTCGTCGTCAGGCGCTGGCGTTTCCGTCGGCGAAGGAACGAGCGACATTTCGATCGGCTCCGACACTGGCGGCTCGATCCGCATACCGGCGGCGCTCAACGGCGTCGTCGGCTTCAAGCCGACGGCATGGCGCGTGCCGCTTGCCGGTGCCTTTCCGCTGTCGAGCACTCTGGACTCGATCGGGCCGCTTGCCCGAACCGTCGCACAATGTGCCGCTGCCGATGCGGTGATGGCCGGCGAGATGCCGAGCGAACTGGCGGGCATTGCACTCGCCGGGCTTCGCGTCGGCATCCCGCGCGGCATTCTTTTCGAAGATGCGGAACGCGAAATTGCCGCGGCCTTCGAGCATTGCCTTGGCAAGATCGAACAGGCTGGCGCGCGCATCGCGAATCTGTCGATCGACGACATGATCGCGGATCTGCGTGCGGCCACCAAGCGCGGCTCGATCGCCGCGATGGAAGGGGCTGAAGTGCATGCCGACTGGCTGGCGACGGGCGCATCGGTGCCGGTCGACCCTCATGTCAGCGGGCCATTGTCGCGGGCCGCAATGCTGCCGACGCCGGTCTACATCAGGGCGCTACGCCGCCGCAGTGCGCTCGCCGCCGCCATGGACGAGCGCCTGACGCCGGTCGATGTACTGGCCCTGCCAACCACGCCGGTGACGGCGCCGACCATCGTTTCCATGGCCGAGGATGCCGAACTGCGTGATCGCATCGAGGGTCTGCTGCTGCGCAACACACAGATCGCCAACCAGTTCGACCTCTGCGCGATCTCGCTGCCGATGACTGACATGGCGCTGCCGGCCGGGCTGATGCTGGTGGCACGGAATGGCCATGATCGGCATCTGCTGCGGATTGCCGCTGAAGTGGAGAGGCTGCTGGGCGGCTGATCGGCAGGGCGAAACCGCAATGCGCTATATGTCGAGCGGAAACCGTCGCCGGTAGTGATCGACCACTTCCGGATTGCGCAGATTGACCGGCAGTTTGCCCGCCAGCACCAGCAAGGCCTCGCCCGCCGCGCCAATCCCCATGCGCATCATCGATTCCTCGGTGATCCCTGCCATGTGCGGGGTGATGATGACGTTGTCGAAGCCGAAATAGGGATGATCTGGCGGCAGCGTCTGCGTCGAAAACACGTCGAGCGCGGCGCCGCCGATGCGGCGTCCCCGCAAGGCTTCGATCAGCGCATCGTCGTCGACGACCGGCCCGCGCGACACGTTGATCAAGAGCACGTTGGGTTTCATGCGCGCGATGCGCTCGCGGCTGATCAGGCCGCGCGTCTCCGGCGTCAGCGGACAGCAGAGCACGATGATGTCGCTCTGCTCGACCAGCGCGTCGATCGACAGGAAGCCGACCTTCTCCGGCGCCGGCTGCATGCTGCGTGTCGTTGCCACCACCTTCAGGTCGAAGCCTTGCGCGGCGATATGGCCGACGGCCTGCCCGACCGCGCCAAGGCCGACGATGCCGATGGTCTTGCCGGCAAGCTCGATATTGGCGTTGGCATGCTCGCGTCCAGCAAGCCAGCCTTTGGCGCGCAGGTCGCGGTCGACCCTGCGGAATTGCCGCAGCAGCGCAAGGGCCGCGAACATGACGTGTTCGGCCACCGAGCGCGCATTGACCGCCGGCACATTGGCCACCAGCACGCCGGCGCCGGTCGCCGCCTCCATCGGGATCATGTCGAGCCCGGCGCCATGGCGGATCGCCGCTCGCAGCTTCCAGGCACCCTCGAACAACGCCGGCGGCAGCGGTGCGCGGACGATGACGATGTCGGCGTCCCTGGCCTCCTTGGTGAGGGTGCCGGCATCGAGCGCCGAAGCGATGACGATCTGACCGGCGCCGGCGAGCCTGGCTGAAGCGCGCGGATGCAGCGGATGGGTCGACAGGATCTTCGGCACGGTCTCGGCCACGGTCAGGCCTTTTCGAACGCCGGGCTCGCTGGCGCAACCGCCTTGCCGCCCTCGATCAGGCCTTTCCAGTAGCTTTCCGCGCCCTGCAGATGGGCACTCATCAGCGCCTGGGCGAGATTGCCGTCGCGGCGCAGCAGCGCCTCGTAGATCTGCACGTGTTCGGCATGCGAACGCACGCTGCGTTCGGGATCGTTGAAGTAGATCGGCAGGCGCTGCTCGCCCATCAGATAGTAGACGCTGCAGATGTTGTGGAAGACGCCGTTCTTGGTGGCACGCACGATCTCGAGGTGAAACTCGCGGTCCTCCTTGGCGAGGCCTTCGCCGGCGACGATGCGCTCCTCGGAGGCCTTGAGGATTTCGCGCAGCCGTTCGAAATTCTCTTCGGTGGCGCGCGAGCAGGCAAGCTCGGCGGCCTTGATCTCATGGATCTTGCGCAATTCGACGGTCTCATAGATCTGCAACGGATCAAGCGGCAGGCCGGCGCGCGCGAACAGCGCCAGCGCCTCGACGCTTGCCTGCTTGGTGTCGATATAGATGCCTGATTTGGCCCGGCGCTCGACGATGCGCATGGCTTCGAGGATAGCCAGCGCCTCGCGGATCTGGCCGCGGCTGACGGCGAAATGCTCCGCCAGTTCGCGTTCCGACGGCGTACGGCCCGTCTCCTTGTCGGAGTGGGAGAACAGATAGGCGGCGAGTTCCGCGAGAAGGTTCTTTTCTTTCATCGTCAATTGCGTTGCGCGTGCGCCTCCAGGAACCGCTCCGAAATGGTGAACCCCAATCCGGGCTTTTCGGGGATCGCTATCATACCGTCCCTTGCTTCGACAGTCTCTTCGATCAGGTCGTGGATCATCGGGTTGGCACCGAGCGAATATTCGACGGTGAAACTTGATGGCGATGCGGCGCAGACATGCAGCCCGGCGAAGAAGCAGGGCGCGCCGGCCCATAGATGCGGTGCAAAGCGCAGGTTGAAGGCGCTGGCGATGGTGCCGATCTTCATCGCCTCGCTGATGCCGCCGCAGAAGGCGGGATCAGGCTGGAAGATGTCGGCGGCCTTGAGCATTGCGAGATCGCGGAAGGCATAGCGCGTCGCCTCGCTCTCGCCGGTGGCGATCGGAACGGCGCCGGAGGCACGCACTTCCGCCATGCCCGGCTTGTCGTCGGCGATGACAGGCTCCTCGAACCAGGCGAGATCAAGGTCGTTGACGAGATGGATGAAGCGCTTGGCCTCCGCCACCGTATAGGTGCCATGGGCATCGACCATCAACTCGACATCGGGGCCGATCGCCTGGCGGGCGGCGCGCACGCGGGCCGCGGAAATGTGTGCGGCGCGATCCATGGCGCCGACGCGCATCTTCAGCGCCTTGAAGCCGCCCTGGGCGATGTAGGATTTCAGCTGTTCGCCGATGGCATCGGCGGACGCCCAGCCGCCGGAGGCATAGGCCTGCATGCGATCGACCTTGCGTCCGCCGAGCAACCGCCAGACCGGTTGGCCGAGCGATTTGCCCAGTATGTCCCAGAGCGCGATGTCGACGGCGCTGATGGCGGCAATGCTCATGCCGCGCCGCGCCAACTGCGGCATGGCGTGGCCGGCGCGGGCCGCACCGTCGTGGCGCACGCCGTTGTAGAGCATCTCCCAGATGACGCCGATATCGGCTGGATCTCGGCCGATCAATTGCGGCCCGACCTCATGGTTCAGCATATGGACGAGGGCGCTGTAGCTGCCGGCGCTGCCGGCGGCGTTCTTGCCTTCGCCCCAGCCGACCAGCCCGTCATCGGTCCCGATGCGTAAGATGGCGGCATCAAAGGTCGTCACCTGGCCGAAGTCGCTGCGGTGCTGCCGCGCGGCTTCGATCGGGATGCGGACCCACCAGGCCTGGACAGTCTTGATGCGCATGTTTTTCCCCAGCCCTGCCGCCGGTCGAGGCGGAAGGGCAAATTTCCCAGAGACAGTCGACTACTTGATCAGCGGCAGCAGCGTTTCGGCGGTAATGCGCATCTGGTCGGTGTAGAATTTCTCGGTGAGCACGCTGGAGCCATGGTCCTGGATGAACTTCAACTGCTCGGGCGAGATATCGACCGGGTGGCGCTCGACCATGTCGGGATAGGGTGCCGCCGGCGTGCGGTCGACCGGAGCGACGAACTCATTGGTCAGCGCGCCGTCGTAGCCGACTTCCTTCAAAGTGGCGACGATCCTTGGCCAGTCGATCTGGCCGAGGCCTGCGGCGAAGCGGTTGTTGTCGGCGACATGGAAGTCGAACAGCCGCTTTCCGACCTGCCGGATGGCGTCATGGACGTTAAATTCCTCCATGTGGATATGGTAGGCGTCGAGGCAGACGCCGCATTCCGGACTGACCGCGTCGGCCAGTGCCAGCGCCTGGGCGCCGCGATTGAACAGATAAGTCTCGAAGCGGTTGAGCGGCTCGACGGCGATCTTGACGCCGACCTTCTTGGCGTGGCTGAAGCATTCGCGGGTTGCGTCGACCACCCACTTCCATTCCTCTTCCTCGGTGCCGTCAGGAACCACCTTGCCGACCGTGGCCGGAACCAGGGTGATGATCTCGCCATCGAGTTCGCTGACCATGGTCAGCACGTCCTTGACGTACTGTACGGAGCGCTCGCGCTGGCCCTGGTCCCTGGCGGCAAGGTTGCGCTCGCCCAGCATCAAGGTCACCGCACCCCAGCAGCGGATGCCATGCTCTCTCAAGAGCGCCCGCGTCTCCTTGGTTTTGTATTGCTCGGGCTCGCCGGAAATCTCGATCGACTCATAGCCGAATTTCTTGATGCGCTTGAGCGTGGTCTCCAGGGGTTCCGCGCGCATCCAGTTGTGCGTCG
Organism: Mesorhizobium sp. B2-4-17; assembly: GCF_006441275.1. NCBI lineage: Bacteria > Pseudomonadati > Pseudomonadota > Alphaproteobacteria > Hyphomicrobiales > Phyllobacteriaceae > Mesorhizobium > Mesorhizobium sp. B2-4-17. The sequence continues at coordinate 24,959 of NZ_VFUX01000027.1, forward strand.
AAAGATGCATGGTCTGTCCTTCCAAATTGGTCCGTATGGTTTGCCTGCGACATGCATCGCCGAAAGACGACGCAAGGGCTCCTCCCCAAGGCATCACCAGCCCTTCCTGCAAACTGGTTCGACCAATTGAGCCTGAGTGGAGGTCTACAGCAAATTCTCCTGAACGGCAAGAAGCGTGGCGGCGTAACGCGGCATGCGAATTATTCCCTTGATTATATTGCAATATGTGCCGATATCCCGGATGTGCGGAGGGCTTGGCCGAACCATTGTGAGGCTTGACCAAATTCCCCTATTTGGTAATACCAGAATGGCAATGCCTGCAAAGCGCACGATGCGAAAGACCAAAGTGGCTGGCCCTGTTTTCAATCAGCGCTATGCTTGGTCGACAAAGAAGGGGAGGATGCCTATGCCGACGACAATGAAGGGTCCCGGGCTGTTTCTGGCGCAGTTCGCGGGCGATGCCGCGCCATTCAATTCGCTGGCCTCGATCACCAAATGGGCTGCCGGTCTCGGCTACAAGGGCGTGCAGATCCCGACCTGGGACCGACGCCTGTTCGACCTTGAGAAGGCGGCGTCCTCCAAGGCGTATTGCGACGAGGTGAAGGGCATCTGTGCCGATGCCGGCGTGGAGATCACCGAATTGTCGACGCATCTGCAGGGTCAATTGGTGGCGGTGCATCCGGCCTACGACACGCAGTTCGACGGCTTTGCGCCGGCTTCGGTGCACAGCAATCCCCAAGCGCGACAGAAATGGGCGGTCGAGCAGATGACCTTCGGCGCCAAGGCGTCGCGCAACCTCGGCCTCGATGCCTCTGTGACCTTCTCCGGCGCATTGGCCTTCCCTTACCTCTACCCTTGGCCGCAGCGGCCGGCCGGCCTGATCGAGGAGGCCTTCGCCGAACTCGGCAAGCGTTGGAAGCCGATCCTCGATGTCTATGAGGACAATGGCGTCGATGTCGGCTACGAAATCCATCCCGGCGAGGACGTGTTCGACGGCGCCACCTTCGAAATGTTCCTCGATGCGGTCGGCGGCCATAAGCGTTGCAACATCAACTACGATCCGTCGCACTTCCTGTTGCAGCAGCTCGACTATCTCGAATTCATCGACATCTATCACGAGCGCATCAAGGCCTTCCACGTCAAGGACGCCGAGTTCAATCCGACCGGCCGGCAAGGCGTCTATTCCGGCTATCAGGGTTGGGTAAATCGGGCCGGCCGCTTCCGCTCGCTGGGCGATGGGCAGGTGGATTTCGACGGCATCTTCTCCAAGCTGACGCAGTACGATTATGATTCCTGGGCAGTGCTGGAATGGGAGTGCTGCCTGAAACATCCGGAGGATGGCGCGGCAGAGGGCGCGCCCTTCATCCAGCATCACATCATCCGGGTGACGGAGAGGGCGTTCGACGATTTCGCCGGCGGCACCACCGACAAGAAGCTGCTGCGCGCAATGATGGGCATTTAGCGCCGGGAGGGATAGGTTCAGGCCGAGATCTTCGGCCTACGACCCCACCCGATCCGCTGCGCGGATCGACCTCCCCTCAAGGGGAGGTAAGCACAACGAGGGAGACAACAAAAAATGGTCGGCGCATCGAAGTCGGAAACGGGAGGCGGCCCGATCCGCTATGGCATGGTCGGTGGCGGCCAGGGCGCCTTTATCGGCGCGGTGCACCGCATCGCGGCGCGCATGGACAATGAGTTCGTGCTGGTTGCCGGTGCACTCTCTTCCGACCCCGCCCGCGCCAAGTCTTCGGCGGCCGAACTCGGGCTCGATCCGGACCGCAGCTATGCGTCCTACGCCGAGATGGCCAAGGCCGAGGCGAAGCGTACCGACGGTATCGAGGCGGTGGCCATCGTCACCCCCAACAATGTCCACGTGCCGGCAGCCAAGGCCTTCCTCGAGGCCGGCATCCACGTCATCTGCGACAAGCCGCTGGCGACGACGCTGGCCGAAGCAAAAAAACTGGCGGCGATCGTCGAGAAGACCGGCAAGGTGTTCGTGCTGACGCACAATTACACCGCCTATCCGATGGTGCGGCAGGCGCGCGAGATGGTGGCCAAGGGCATGCTCGGCGACATCCGTATCGTGCAGTCCGAATATCCGCAGGACTGGCTGACCGAGGATCTCGCCGCCACCGGCCAGAAGCAGGCATCCTGGCGCGGCGATCCGAAACAGGCGGGCGCCGGCGGGGCTCTGGGCGACATCGGCACGCATGCCTACAATCTTGCTCGCTTCGTTTCCGGACTGGAGCTGGACTCCCTGTCGGCCGATCTCGATGCCTTCGTGCCGGGACGGCAACTCGACGACAACGTCAACGTCATGCTGCGCTTCAAGCCGAACGGAAAAACGCATCCGGCCAAGGGCATGATCTGGGCAAGCCAGGTGGCGCCGGGCCATGAAAACGGCCTGAAGCTGCGCATCTATGGCTCGAAGGGCGGGCTGGAATGGGTGCAGGCCGACCCGAACTATCTCTGGTACACGCCCTTCGGCCAGCCAAAGCAATTGATCACCCGCAACGGCGCCGGCGCATTGCCGGTGGCGGGCCGCGTCAGCCGCGTGCCGTCAGGCCATCCCGAGGGCTATCTCGAAGGTTTCGCCAACATCTATCAGGAAGCGGCGCGGGCCATCCGCGCGGCGCGCCGCAAGGGCGGCAAGCCGGCAAAGGATGTCGTCTTCCCGACCATCGAGGACGGCGTCGAAGGTATGGCCTTCATCGAGGCCTGCGTGAAGTCGTCCAAGAAAAACGGAGCGTGGACGAAGCTTTGACCGGCGTGCCGATCTTCAGGTGATGCCGGCCTGCAAGCGGCTGTTCCTGCGCTTCCGGTGTTCACGTGCGAAAAGTACGCTCCGGTTCCCGGAAACGACCATTTTGGCTCGGCCTGATCTGAAGCTTGGAAACCCGGCGGGCTTAAAGTGGGGAGGAGCGTCGATGAAAATCGGCATGTGCATGTTCTTGTGGACGACGGCGGTATCGAAGAAGCACGAGCCATTGCTTCGCGACATCAAGGCGACAGGCTTCGACGGCGTCGAGATACCGGTCTTCGCCGGCACGCCCGACGACTACAGGAAACTGGGCGAGTTGCTCGATCGCATCGGGCTGGAGCGGACCGCGGTTTCGGCGATGGGCGATCCGGCGATGAACCTGATCTCGGCCGACGCGGCAACGCGCAAGGCGGGAATCGACTATATGAAATGGGCTGTCGATTGCGCCGATGCACTTGGCGCGAGCACATTGAGCGGACCGCTGCATTCGACGCTCGGCGCCTTTTCCGGCAGCGGGCCGACGGCAGCGGAGAAGAAGCGCTCGATTGCTTCGCAACGCGCCATCGGCGACCATGCCGGCAAGCGGAACGTCACAATCGGGCTCGAGGCGCTCAACCGTTTCGAATGCTACCTCGTCAACACGATGGCGGACCTGTCGGAGCATATCGACGCCATCGACCGCCCGCACATCAAGGCGATGTACGACACTTTCCACGCCAACATCGAGGAGGCCGACCCGATCGGAGCTTACACGAAGCATCGCGGCAACATCGTGCATATCCACATATCGGAGAACGATCGCGGCGTGCCGGGGCGCGGCAACATTCCGTGGAAGGAGACTTTCGCGGCCATCCGCAAGAGTGGCTACGACGACTGGCTGACGATCGAGGCCTTTGGCCGCTCGTTGAAAGACCTGGCGGCGGCGACCAAGGTGTGGCGCGATTTTTCCGAAACGCCGGAGGCGGTTTATCGGGATGGGTATAGGCATATCAGGAATGGGTGGAAGAAGGCGGCTTAGGCTCCTCCCTTCGTCATCCACGGGCGAAGCGGACGCGGAGACCCGAGGATCCATGCCGCGACCTCGATGCTCCGCAACGATTCAGAATTCTGCATCGCTATATTCAACGATTCAGAATTCTGCATCGCTATATTCTACGGCTTAGGTCACGGCATGGATCCTCGGGTCTGCGCCGCGTCGCTTCGCTCCTTGCTCCGCCCGTGGATGACGAAGGCGGCGCGGGCCGCTACCAAGCAGGGCGTTGATCACCCCTGCCGGGCTTGCATCCTGTTGTAGTCGTGGATGGTCCGGCTCAGCCTACGGCGCAGGAAGTTCGAGATGTTGTCGAAGATGAAGACGACCAGCAGGATCAGCAGCACCATGTAGAAGACGTTGGCCCAGTTGGAGTTGGTGCGCATGGCTTCCCACAATTTCAGGCCGATGCCGCCGGCACCGACGGCGCCGATAATGGTCGCGCCCCTTGTGTTGGATTCCCATTGGTAGAGTGTCTGGCTGATGAAGATGGGTATGACTTCCGGCATTACGCCATAACGCTGCACCAGCAGGCCGTTGGCACCGGTCGACTTGATGCCTTCGCGCGGTTTGTCGTCGATGTTCTCAAGACCTTCCGAATAGACTTTGCCGAGCGTGCCGATCTCGGTGAAGAAGATCGCCGCGCTGCCGGCCAGCGGCCCGGGGCCGAAGGCGCGGGTGAAGAACAGCGCCCAGATCAGCATGTCGACGGAGCGCATGAAATCGAAGAAGCGCTTGAGCACCTGGCTGAGCGCGCCGCTCGGCGTGATGTTGCGGGCGGCGAAGAAGGCCAGCGGGAAGGCGACGATGCCGCCGAGAAGCGTGCCGAGAAACGCCATGACGATGGTCTGCAGCAGCTTCGTCCAGACATCGCCGTGCTGCCATTGGGCGTTGTTCCAGATGTTATCGCCGGCGAGCGCGAGGTTCGAGGTGCCCGGCTTCAGTTCGGGACCCGACACGATCAGCGAGATCACTTCGCCGGCTGGCTTGCCGAAGAAGGGCGAGCGTGTGTCGAAGACGAAATTCGCCCAGCCGAGGAAGCGCTTGCGCACCTTGACGCGATCAACGGTGACGCGGACCTCGCCGACGAAACCCATACTGGCCACCACCTCGTCATCATGCGCGGTGATCCAGTCCGGCACCTGGCCCTCGACCACCGGCTTGCCACTGGTCAGCGAGACGGGAACCGTCTGGCCGTGGGCGGTAATCGTCGCCTGCGTCTTGTCGAAGGTGACGGATTTTGCCGGCCCATCTATTTGCACGGTGAAAGTGCCGTCCGGGTTCCTGATCACCCAGTCGGGGTTCGGATTATCGCCAAGGGCTGAGAAGCGCGGATATTTTGGCGTGATCTCGGGTTGATCAAGACGGAATTCCGGCTGCAGGTCGTAGCTGATCCACTGTGTAAGGAAGAGCGGCAGGCGCTCCCAGTGCGATTCCCTCAGCACCTGAGGCAGGCTGAAGAACCACATCGCATAGACGAGGTACAGCATTGTGCCCGTGACCAGGAACAGCGGGCCGTAGCGCTTGTAGGCCGGGCGACGGAACACCTGCGGGTAACGCTCCTCGATCGACAGGATTTCGTCGGCGGTCATCGCGGCCATGTCTTGTCTTTCTGGTTGACCATGATCTCTTCCGAAAAACGGTCTAGAGCATGATGCCGAAAAGTGTGAAGCGGTTTTCGGACGACATCATGCTCTAGCTTTTTGATTTAGAGACGGATTCAGATTTCAGGTCGACTCGACCTGAAATCATCCGGCTCTAGGCGTTCATCATAAAAGCCTGTTCGCCGACCAGCTTACGGCGCAGCCAGGCGGAGAACTGGTCGACGAGGAAAATGGTGGTGAACAGGAGCAGGACCAGCGCCAGCGTCTTGGCGCCGAAGCCACGCGAGATGGAGAGCTTCAGTTCCTCGCCGATACCGCCGCCGCCGACCGCGCCGATGATGGTCGAAGCGCGCACGTTAATCTCGATTCTGAGCAGCGTGTAGGACATGAAATTGGGCAGCACTTGCGGCAGGTCGGCGAAGCGCACCCGCTCGAACCAGTTGGCGCCGACGGCGCGCAGGCCCTCCTCGGGACGCATGTCGATGTTCTCGTTGATTTCGTAGAACAGCTTGCCCAATGCGCCGATGGAGTGCAGGCCGATGGCGATGATGGCGGCGATCGGACCGATCGAGACGATGGCCGCGAACAGGCCGGCGATGACGATCTCGGGGAAGGCGCGCAGCAGTTCCATGAACCGCTTGACGATCAGCCGCAGCACCGGATGGGGCGTCAGATTGCGCGCCGCGATGAAGGAGAACGGCACGGCAAAGACGAAGCCGACGAAGGTCGAGACCAGCGCCACATTCACGGTGGTCAGCATCAGCTCGAAATATTCGGGGACGTAGAACCCGCCCCAGACATAGACGCGGCCGAGCGGGAAGTTGAATTCCTGGGTGCCGGTATCATGTGGCGAGGCGATGTCGAACAGGGCCCGCCAGACGTCGTTCCAATCCTTGGGAACAAGCCAGCTCAGGAAATCCAGAAGGTGGGGCAGCCGGTCGAAGAAATGCCCGGCATTGGCTTCGTCGGCGAACCACATGCTGGCGAACATCGCCACGAGCAGCAGGGCGACGCCCAACGCCGTATAGAAGCGGCGAAGCGACGTCTGGCGTCGCCAGGCATCAGCCATCTGGTGGGGGGCGCCGGAAGGGGCGGGAACGGAAAGGGTCATGATCGGGGATGCAAAAAGGGCGGCGCTTTCAGCACCGCCCTTTCCGATTTCATCATCAGCCGCCGATGGCTGCCTTACGGGCTTCGACGATGACGCTGTAGAAGTCCGGCTTCACCGGAACGTAACCGGTGAAATCGCCGCCTTCGACGCCTTCGAAGCAAGCCTTGTCCTTCTTGGGCAGGTCGGTGAAGAAGGCCGTGAGCTTTGCAGTCATCTCGTCGCCGAGCGCGGTGCGCACGACCAGCGGGCCGTTCGGGATCAGGCCCGAGCGCCAGACTTCGACGAAGTCGTTAGGGTCGACGGCGCCCTTGGCGACTTCCTTGTGGAAGGTGCCGGAGCTGTAGCCGTTCTTGAAGTCGCCGATGCCCGAGGAATCGTCGACCGCGACATCGACCTTGCCGTCGCGCACGGCCAGAACGTTGTTCTCATGGCCGCCGTTGAACTGGGTCGAAGCGAAGAAGCTATCGTTCGGCATGCCGGTGGTCTTCGGAATCTGGGTCAGCGGGATCAGATAGCCCGAGGTCGAGTCCGGGTCGGCGTAGCCGAGTTTCTTGCCCTTGGCCGACATGATGTCCTTTATGCCCGAGGACTTCAGCGCCATGCCGATCGAGTAGTAGCCGGTGGAACCGTCGGTCTGTTTGGTGGTGAGGATCGGGGTGACGGCTTTCGGGTCCTTGATGTAGACGCTGGCATAGCCGGAAGCGCCGAGCTCGGCGAAGTCGAGCGTGCCGCCGAGCAGGCCCTGGATGACGCCGTCATAGTCGGCGGCGGGAAACAGCGAGACCTTCTCGAAGCCGAACTCGGTCTTCAGGTGGTCAGCCAGGCACTGGTAGTTGCGCAGGCGGTCGGTCTCGTTTTCACCGCCGAGAATGCCGACGCGGAATTCTTTCATGTCGGCGGCATGGGCCATGCTGGTGGCCATCGCGAGCACCGAAACGGCGCCAAAAATCATTTTCCTGAACATATGACGTCTCTCCTGTAGGTTCCGGCCCCGCGCCGGCAGCGTTCTTGATTTTGACGGTGCCCTTGACGCGGGCGGACGATCCAGTACGGCTTTTCTTGGCCCATGATCTTTCCCGAAAAACGAATTCCACTTTTCGGGATTATGGGCTCAGTATCCCGGGAAAGCGGGTTCGAGCGGTCCGGCGGATGCGGTAATCTTTTGTTTGTAGGCAACGCTGGTCGAGGTGATGGCCTCCGAGATTTCGCTGCCATTGGCATCGGCGCCGTAGACAAGACGCACGGCGTCGCGGTCGAGTTCTTCGGGCGGACCGTCGAAGACGACCTTGCCGGCGGCCATGCCGATGATTCGGTTGCAATAGGCGCGGGCGGTGTCCAGCGTGTGCAGGTTGGTGACGACGGTGATGCCTTCGCGAAGGTTGATGTCCTGCAGCGAATCCATAACCACCTTGGCATTGAGCGGGTCGAGCGAGGCGATCGGCTCGTCGGCGAGGATCACCTTGGGCTGCTGCATCATGGCGCGGGCTATCGCGACGCGCTGCTGCTGTCCGCCCGACAACGTGCCGGCGGGCTGGAGCGCCGTGGGCGCGATGTCGAGCCGTTCCAGCGCCGCGACCGCCTCGGCGCATTCGGCGCGCGAGAACATGCCCAGAAGATTGGACAGGGTCGAACGATGGTTTAGTTTGCCGAGCAGCACGTTGGTCAGCACGTCGAGACGCGGCACCAAGTTGAACTGCTGGAAGATCATGGCGCAGTCGCGCTGCCAGCGCCGCAGTGGCGAACCACGCAGCCTGGAGACCTCGGCGCCGTCAAAAAAAATCGACCCCTGGCTGGGATCGACAAGACGGTTGATCATGCGAAGAAGGGTCGACTTGCCAGCGCCGGAACGGCCAATGATACCAACCATCTGACCCTGCGGGATCGAGATGTTGACGTCGCTGACGGCGGTGTTCTTGCCAAATCGTCGGCTGACACCGCGGATTTCGAGCGTGGCAGAGGTAGCTGACATGGGGCCGGGCTCCAGTCCAGTCGCGATTGAAGGTCTGTTGGGTCTTCGCTAGCGCAGCGCCATGAACCTGCGGTGTCGGATTGATGTCAGTTTTGTTACTACCCACAGGCCTGCGCCAGGCGTTTGGAGGGGACGATCAGCCGAGCACCAGCAGTTCCTCGAAATGCTTCATGTCATGGAACGCACAGAATGCGGGATGCTTGATCTCGATCACCGGGGCCTGCCGTACGAAAAGCGCAAGGCAATCGTCGAACAGCGCCTGCCATGCCGACGCCCTGTCATCCGCAAACCGTTGGATCTGATAAGCGAAGGTGATGTGAAAGACGTAGGTTTCGTGATCAGGGTGCCGGTATCCGAACGCCACCGCGAGTGCGTCGCGCCATTCGCGCATGATGCGCACGTCCTCGTCCGTCGCGCCGGCAACGGTAAGGCCGGTCGGCACGACCTCGATAACCTTGATGTTGAAGGGAGGCAAGCCTTCGAAACCCTTCAGGCGTTCCAGATAGAGGCGGGTCATGGCGTCGATGCTGGTGTCGAGCGGCACGTCCTGTGGCCAGTAAGGCAAGCGGCGGCGATATTCGATGATGCCCTGGAACAGCGTCATGTGCAGGCTGGAGACCGGCGTGAAGGCAAGGCGGTCGGCGTCCGGCATTGCCATCATCCGATCGCGCACGGCCAGCACCACCGCTTCGGAGGGCGAGCCGCTGACCAGATGGCTGACGACGGTGTTGCCGGGCTCGAGGAGAAAGTTGCCCGATGCATCGTAGCGCGTGCCAAGGTGCGCCGGCGGCGTCGGATTGGAGCCGGCAAAGAATCCGGCGAGCGAGGATCTGACGGTGTCGGGCATTTCGATCTCCTTGGGGAGATGGCCTCCTGTCCGAGTCCTGTGTCAAGGGTATGAAACGGACCCCTCCTCAACAACGATGCACTGAGTTATCCGCCGTACTTCTCCAGAAACGCCTCGGCCTCGAGTTCGCGAAAATCGTCGAGCGAAGCACGCAGCCTCGCATGGTCCCAGTCCCACCAGGCCAGCGCCTGATAGCGCTCAGCGGTGCGGCGGTCGAAGCGCTCGCGGATCGGTTTGGCCGGCACGCCGGCGACGATGGTGTAAGGCGCGACATCCCTGGAGACCACCGCACCGGCGCCGACCGCGGCGCCGTCGCCGACGGTGACGCCGGGCAGCACGGTCGAGCCGTGACCGAGCCAGGTGTCGTGACCGATGGTGACGCGTTTGGCACGGCGCTGCGCAAAAAACTCGCTCTCGTGCTCGGCATCGTCCCAATAGTCCGAGGCGCGGTAGGTGAAGTGATGCAGCGTCGGCCGCCAGGTCGGGTGGTTGGTGGCGTTGAGGCGCACGCTTGCCGCAATGTTGGCAAACTTGCCGATCGTCGCGCACCAGACGGCGCAGTCCTGCATTATGTAGGAATAGTCGCCGAGCTCGCTCTCCGAAACCCGGCTGCGGTCGGCGATCTCGGTCCAGCGGCCGAGTGTCGAATTGTGTACCTCCGCCGTCGGGTGGACCAACGGTGTCTCGGATAACTTCCTGGTCATGCGGCGAGTTTTCCCGGAGCGAAAGCTGTCACGTCGATGACGCGGTCGGCGACCGCCTCTCGGACATCATGGTCGTGGAAGATGCCGAGCAGCGCGACGCCCGCTGCCTTCTTGGCGGCGATGAGTTCGATCACCACGTCGCGGTTCCTGGCGTCGAGCGAGGCGGTCGGCTCGTCGAGCAGCAGGATCGGATGCTCGGTGATGAAGCCGCGCGCTATGTTGACGCGCTGCTGTTCGCCGCCCGAGAAGGTGGCCGGTGGAAGCGCCCACAGTTTTTCCGGCAAATTGAGCTGCGCCAGCAAGTCGCGTGCCTTGCCACGCGCCTCCTCGCGTTCCTCACCCCGCTCGACCAGCGGTTCGGCGACGACATCGAGCGCCGAGACGCGCGGCACGGTGCGCAGGAACTGGCTTACATAGCCGATGGTTTGCCGGCGCACGGCCAGCACGGTGCGCGGGCTGGCACTGGCGAGATCGATCAGGCCGCCTTCATGGCTGACGATGATCTGGCCTTCGTCGACGGCATAGTTGCCGTAAAGCATTTTCAGGATCGAGCTCTTGCCGGCCCCGGAGGGACCGCCTAGCACCGTGCATTCGCCAGCCTTGATCGAGAACGAAACAGCTGCGACGACCGGCAATTTGATGCCGTCGCGCAGATGCATGGTGAAGCTTTTGGCGACATCGGAGACAACGAGCGGGGTTGGCATCAGAAAGTCCTCCGGTCGCCATTCGATAGTGATCCTGCGTGGAGCCAAGCGCCCCCCTCTGGCCTGCCGGCCATCTCCCCCTCAAGGGGGGAGATCGGATGTCGCGTCGGCTTTCGCCAATCTTCAACGTTGCAGAATGAGCGAGGCAAAAGAGCCGCTGATCTCCCCCCTTGAGGGGGAGATGGCCGGCAGGCCAGAGGGAGGTACGCCGGAGCGAGCATGATCAAACCTGCAGAATCGAGGAAACGAGAAGCTGGGTGTAGGGCGCGCGCGGGTCGTCGAGCACGCGGTCGGTGAGGCCGCTTTCGACGACGCGGCCGTCCTTCATCACCATCATCCGCTGCGACAGCAGCCGAGCCACGGCGAGGTCGTGGGTGACGACGATGGCGGCCAGGCCAAGATCGGTGACGAGCCCGCGCAAGAGATCAAGCAGGCGCGCCTGCACGGAAACATCGAGGCCGCCGGTCGGCTCATCCATGAACACCAGGCGTGGGCCGGTGACGAGGTTGCGGGCGATTTGCAGGCGCTGGCGCATGCCGCCGGAAAAGGCGCGCGGTTCGTCGTCGATGCGGTCTTCCTCGATCTCGACTCGCGACAGCCAGTCGACGGCGGTGGCGCGGATCTTGCCGTAGTGCCGGTCGCCCACGGCCATCAGCCGTTCGCCGACATTGGCGCCGGCCGACACCGTCATGCGCAGGCCGTCGGCCGGGTTCTGATGGACAAAGCCCCAGTCGGTGCGCATCAGGAATCGGCGCTCGGCCTCGCTCATGCGGTAGAGCTCGCGGAACTGGCCGTCGCGCATACGATAGCTGGCGGTGCCGGAGGAAGGCAAAAGCCGCGTCGACAGGCAGTTGAGCAGCGTCGTCTTGCCGGAACCGGACTCGCCGACGACAGCCAGAACCTCGCCCGGCCACAGGTCGAACGAAACGTTGTCGCAGCCGACGCGCGAGCCATAGAATTTGGAAAGCGCCGAGACGCGGAGCAGCGGTTCGTCGGTCATTGTGCCGCCTCCATTTTTTCCGAGGCAAGAAGGCTTTCGGGGGCAAGATGACCGCGATGGCCGTCTTCGCGCCGCTTCTCGCAATGGTCGGTGTCGGAGCAAACGAACATGTGGCCGCCATGGTCGTCGAGGATGACCTCGTCGAGATAGACATTCTCGGCCCCGCACAGCGCGCAGGGCTGGTCGAAGGTCTGTATCTCGAACGGATGGTCCTCGAAGTCGAGGCTGACCACGTCGGTGAAGGGCGGCACCGCGTAGATGCGCTTTTCGCGGCCGGCGCCGAACAGCTGCAGGGCCGGCGAGCGATGCATTTTCGGGTTGTCGAATTTCGGCGTCGGCGAGGGATCCATCACATAGCGGCCCTCGACCTTGACCGGATAGGCATAGGTGGTGGCGATGCGGCCGTGTTTGGCGATGTCCTCATAGAGCTTCACATGCATGAGGCCGTATTCCTCCAGCGCATGCATTTTCCGCGTCTCGGTTTCGCGCGGTTCGAGGAACCGCAGGGGTTCAGGAATCGGCACCTGGTAGACCAGAACCTGGCCTGCACTCAGCGGATGTTCGGGGATGCGGTGGCGGGTCTGGATGATGGTGGCGCTGGCCGTATCGGTGGTCACCGCGACATTGGCGACCTTCTTGAAGAAGGCGCGGATCGAGACGGCATTGGTGGTGTCGTCGGCGCCCTGGTCGATGACCTTCAGCACATCGTCCGGTCCGATGATCGAAGCGGTGACCTGGACGCCGCCGGTGCCCCAGCCGTAAGGCATCGGCATTTCTCGCGAGGCGAACGGCACCTGGTAGCCGGGGATGGCGATGCCCTTCAGGATCGCGCGGCGGATCATCCGCTTGGTCTGTTCGTCGAGATAGGCGAAGTTGTAGCTGGCGATGTCGGTCATGCTGAGACTTCCAGTCCTTTGGCATAGCGCGCCAGCCGCTGGTTCAGCGTCCCGGTGTGCAGTTCGAACATGTGGTTGTCGTCGTCGTAGAAATAGATCGAGCGGCCCTCACCCTCGACGCGTGGGCGCGGCGGGCGCATCTCAAGCCCGAGCTTGCCGACGCGCTCGGCATAGCGGTCGAAATCGGCGTCATCGATCTTGAAGGCGACGTGATTGTAGCTGCGCTCCGGCAGCGGCTCGCCTTCCATGATGGCGATCCAGATGTCGCCGATCAGGAAGAATTTTTCGCGCGACAGCGAGAACTGTTCGGCATCGCTGGCATAGACCTCGCGCGCATCGAACACGCCCTCGAGAATCCTGGTCATCCGGCCGAGATTGCGCACGATGAAGGTCATGTGTGACAGGCCGTCGATCATTCCGCGGCCTCCCTTTTCTCTTCCGCCTTCGTGGGGGTTTCGCGGGCCTCATACTCGGCGCGCATGCGGCGTACGAGGTCGAGCTCGGCCTGGAAGTCGACATAGTGCGGCAGCTTCAGATGCTCGACGAAGCCGGTCGCCTGGACATTGTCGGAATGCGAGATGACGAACTCCTCGTCCTGCGCGGCGGCAACGATATCCTCGCCGAGTTCGGAGGCACGCAGTGCCCGGTCGCAGAGCGCCATGGCCATCGCCTTACGCTCGCTCTGGCCGAAGACGAGACCGTAGCCGCGGGTGAATTGCGGTGGCGCCTTGGCCGAGCCCTTGAACTGGTTGACCATCTGGCATTCGGTGACCCGCACCGTGCCAAGCGGCACGGCAAAGGGCAGTTCGGGAACGTCAAGCTCCAGCTCGACCTCGCCGATGCGGATCTCGCCGACGAAGGGATGGTTGCGGGCATAGCCGCGCTGGGTGGAATAGCCGAGCGCCAGCAGAAAGCCCTCATCGCCGCGCGACAGCGCCTGCAGGCGGATATCGCGCGCCATCGGAAATTCCAGCGGCTCGCGGGTGATGTCGCCGGGGACATGGTCCTGCGGCATCTCGCCATCCGGTTCGATCAGGCCTTCGCGGGCGAGGATGGCCGAGACGCGCGGCATGGGCTGCACTTCCGTGTCGCGCCGCAAGGGTTCGGCGACATCGGCGCCTGCGGCCAGCCCGGGATCGAGCAGGCGGTGCGTGTAGTCGAAAGTCGGGCCGAGCAACTGTCCGCCGGGAAGGTCCTTGTAGGTCGCCGAGACGCGCCGCTCGACCAGCATTGTGCCGGTGTCGATCGGCTTGCTGTAGCCGAAGCGCGGCAGCGTGGTGCGATAGGCGCGCACCAGGAAGATCGCCTCGATCATGTCGCCGCGTGCCTGTGCGATGGCGAGCGCGGCGAGTTCACGGTCATAGAGCGAGCCTTCGCTCATCACCCGGTCGACTCCCAGCGCCAGCTGCTCGACGATCTGGTCGAGGCGCAGCGCCGGCACCGAACGGTCGCCGCGCCGGCGATCGGCAAGCAGGCTGTGGGCATTGGCGATTGCGGCTTCGCCGCCCTTTACCGCGACATACATCTTACGCCTCCATCGTCTTGATGCGCGTCGTGCGCGGCAGGCAAGCTATGCCGTCGGCGGCGGCGAGGATGATGTCGACGCCACGCGGAAAGCGCTTGGTATTCTGCTTCCACTGCTCGATGAAATGACGCGGCATCTGCGCCGGCGCGATCGTGGCGCTGGTCTCGATGCCGGGGCCTTCGAGCCGCAGCGGGACGCCCGAACCGAGGTCGCTGACCTGCAGGATCAGGGTCGTCGAGCGGTCGGGATAATCCTGCGTGCCCTGCGAAAAACCGTCGAGCGCCATCATCTCGGCGGGCGTGGCGACAAAGGCGAAATGCGCGTCGGCGGGCGTGTTGGCCAGCGGCGCGCCAGTGTGGAAGCCAAGCCAGGAGATGACCGCCGCGGAGGCGTGCAGGGCAGGGTCGAGCCAGAGCGGCGTATCGCTGTCGCAGAGCGCCAGCGCGATGGCACCGGCGGTTGCCGAAAGCGGCGCCGGCGGCCGGGCAAGGACCGGCAAGGGTTGCACGCTGCCCGGCCGCGCCATCGCGTCCATGATCGCTCGGAAAACGGTCTGCGCGTTGAAGACCGGATCGGCGAATCCGCCCTCGATCGATTGGGCTGCGATGTCCATCAGTCTTCTCCGCGAACCATGGTGAAGAAATCCACCTTCGTTGCCGCCGTCTCGGCGCGGCGCTTTTCATGGGCAGTGGCGAGCGCAGTCCGCAAAGGCGCGATCAGCCTGGTCTCGACCACGGTGCGGTGGGCGGGGTCCTGCCACAGCGCATCGGCGATGGCCGCCAGCTTCGCCTTCTGCTTGTCGCGGCCAAGCGCGTAGCAATGGCCGACCTGTCCGGACGGCAGCCGGACAGTGGCTCGGGTGACGGTCGCTTCACCGACATTGAATGGCGCACCGCCGCCGCCGATGCGGCCGCGCAGCGTCACCAGGCCGGTTTCGGGACCGCGCAGCAGCTCGGCTTGCGAAGGCAGGCCGGCCTCGTTCCAGAGCCGGACGATGTCGTCGCCGCTCGATTGCGCCAGCGTCGCCATGGCGGCCTTCCGCTCGGCCTGGTCGCGGGCTTCCTGTCCTCGCATCGCCTGTTTTCCTTGCTGTTAAATTTGTCTATTGATATAGACGACTATACAAATTATACCCTTTATCTAGCGTGAGTCCATGACGGGTGGATGACAAGATTGAGAGGGTGGGGCCAGGGGATGATCGGGCAGCAAATGGCCGACAGCATAGAGCGACGCAGCGGCGTTTCGTTATGGCGCCAGATCGCCGACAAGATTCTGCAATCGATCGCCATCGGCGATTTCGCCGAGAATGCCGCGCTGCCGCCCGAGGTGGCGCTGGCCGAACGCTACGGTGTCAACCGCCATACCGTTCGCAGCGCCATATCGGCCCTTGTCCAGGAAGGGATTTTGCGGGCCGAGCAGGGACGCGGCACTTTCGTGCTGTCGCGCAAGCGGCTCTCCTATCCGATCGGCGCGCGCACGCGCTTTTCCACCGGCCTGCAAGGGCAGACGTCTGAACGGCACATCGTGTTGCTCTCCTCATCGGTCGAGTCCGCCAGCCAGCGTGTCGCCGAGGGTCTTGGGTTGGCCAAAGGGGCGGAGGTGGTAAGGCTGGAGACGCGCGGTGAAGCCGACGGCCGGCCGGTGTCACGCGCCGCCGGCTGGTTCGATGCCAGGCGCTTTGCCGGTATCGACAAGGCCATGGCTGAGACAGGATCGGTCACGGCGTCGCTGGCGCGTTTCGGAATAGATGATTATCTCCGGCAATCGACCGTGCTGTCGGCGCGCCATGCCGATGCGGCCGACCTTGCCGACCTCGACCTGCAGCCCGGCGCCATCGTGCTGGTCACGGTCGCCGTCAACGTCACGCCCGACGGCCAACCGATCCAGTTTTCGGAGTCGCGCTTTCCGGCAGAGCGGGTCGAGTTGAAGTTGTCGGTGATCAACTAGAGCAGTTCACCGTTTCACAGAAACGGTGAACTGCTCTAACTTATTGTTTTTACGTAACTCCGGACGGAAAACCGTTTCACACTTTTCCTGGAATTTGCTCTAGCCCCAACGTCGTCATCCTTGGGCGAAGCAGGAGCGCAGCTCCGTCGCGGAGACCCAAGGATCCATGCCGCGATCTCGGTCGAGGGGCGCAGCGTTCCGGACTGAGGCAACGCTTCGAGGTCGCGGCATGGATCCCATGGTCTGCGCCGCGTCGCTCCGCTCCTTGCTCCGCCATAGGATGACGAAGCGATAGGTGTTTCGGCCAGTTGCCAAGGCAGCGATCTGCCAAGGTCCCTACTCAACGATCGGCCGAATCTCGTGTTGGAACGGATATCTTATCCGACCTCGATCACGGCCTTGATCAGGCCGGATTTTTCATGTGCCCAGCGGGCGAGATCGGGCGGCGTATCGGCCAATGTCGTCCGGTTGGTAATCAGCTTGGCCAACGGCACGGCGCCGCTGCGGATCGAAGCGGCGACATGCTCGAAGTCGGCGCGCAACGCGTTGCGGCTGCCGATCAGCGTCATCTCCCGCTTGTGGAACTCCGGGTCGGAAAAGCTGATGTCATCCTTGACGACGCTGACCAGCACCAGCGTGCCGCCATGCGCGACATGGGCGAAGGCCGATTGCACCGACTGGGTGTTGCCGGTGGCGTCGAAGACCACGTCGAACCCTTCGCCTGACGTCGCCTCCCTGACCAGATCGGATGCCGCGCCGCGTGATCCATCGAGGATCGGGAAGCCGAGTTCGTTCGCGGCAAAATTCAATCTTTCGCTGGCCATGTCGAGCAGCGTCACATCGAGCCCGGCGATCCGGGCGAAGATGGCGGTACCAAGCCCGATCGGGCCGGCGCCGATGACCAGCGTGCGGGCGCCGGGATCGGCGCGCGAGCGACGCACGGCATGCGCGCCGATGGCCAGGAACTCCACGGCGGCGGCGTCGGCGAGCGACAGGCCGTTGGCCGGGTAGAGGTTTTGCGCCGGCACCAGGATCTGGTCGCACATGGCGCCGTCACGATGGACGCCGAGCACTTCGATCCGCACACAGCAGTTCGGCTTGCCATGCCGGCAGGCGATGCACTTGCCGCAGGACAGATAGGGGTTGATGACCACCGGTTCGCCAATGGCCAGATCGACGCCCTCACCGGTCTCGACGATCGTCCCCGACACCTCGTGGCCCATGATGCGGGGGTAGGCGAGGAAGGGGTGCTTACCCTCGAAGATATGGTAGTCGGTGCCGCAGATGCCGACATGGCTGACCGCCACCAGCGCCCAGCCGGGAGGTGGCGAGCCGGGCGCGGGGTGGTCTTCCAGGACAAGGTCGCCGGGTGAGCGGCAGACGACGGCTCTCATGTTTCAGTCCAGTCGGTTTACGAAAACGCCGGCCCGTCTCGATACCGGACCGGCGATCGATTTTCGGTTCGTGACTACTTGCCACCGCGGCGGCGCAGACCGTCGAAATAGACGATGACGATGATCAGCACGCCGGTGATGACACGTTGCCAGAAGGCGTTGACGTTGAGCAGGTTGGCGCCGTTGTTGATGGTGGCCAAGATGAAGGCGCCGAGCAGTGGGCCGTGCACCGAGCCGACGGCGCCGAACAGCGAGGTGCCGCCGATCACCGACGAGGCGATCGCCTGCAGTTCCCAGCCCTCGGCCTGGGTCGGATTGCCGATGCCGATGCGCGACGCGAGCAGCACGCCGACGAACGCCGCGCAGAGACCCGACAGCGTGTAGGCCATGAAGATGGTGCGCTGGACATTGACGCCGGACAGGCGCGAGGCCTCGGCATTCGAGCCGACCGAAAAGAGATAACGGCCCCAGCGGCTGTGATGCAGGAAGACATAGGCGGGAATGCCGACCAGGAGAACCATCCAGAACAGATTGGGGATGCCGAGGAAGGAATTGCGCGAGAATTCCTGGAAGGCATCATTGTTGATCGAGATCGAATTGCCATTGGTCATCAGAAGGCCGATGCCCCGCAGCGACGTTAGCGTCGCCAGCGTGATGATGAAGGGCGGGAGGCCCATCTTGACGATGCCAAAGCCATGGAAGAGGCCGATGGCGACGCCGACCAGCAGGGTGAGCAGGATGGCGAGAAAAACCGGGACGCCGGCATTGATCAGCATTGCCGCAATGACGGTGGCGAAGCCGACCACGGCGCCGACGGACAGATCGATGCCGCCGGTGATGATGACGAAGGTCTGGCCGACAGCCAGGATGGCGATCATCGAGCCCTGACGCAAAAGATTCGAGATGTTGTTGGCCGAGGCGAAGCTCGATGTCGCCAGCGACAGGATGACCCAGAGTAGCACCAGCAGCGCCAGCAGCGTCAACCCGAACAGGGCGTTATAGTTGCGCTTCGGTTTTTCGGCAGGAATCGCCTCGGTGCTCATATCTTTCCTCCCAGCTTTTCTTGTTTCTCGGCGAGCGCCTGTGTGAGAATGTCCTCGTGATCGGCGGTTCGAAACCCATGCGTCGCCACCAGCTTGCCGCGGCGGAACACGTGCAGTGTGTCGGCCAGTTCATAGACCTCCGGCAAATAGGACGAGATCAGGATGATGCCGGCGCCTTTCGACAGGAGCGCGCTGAACAGGCGGTAGATCTCGGCCTTGGTGCCGACGTCGACGCCGACCGTCGGCTCGTCGAAGATGAACAACTTGGCGCCATGGGCCAGCCACTTGCCGATGACGATCTTCTGCTGGTTACCGCCCGACAGGCTGGAGGCCAATGCATTGCGTGTCGGCGTCTTGATCCTGAGATCGGCGATCTGGCGGTCGGCCTGGGTCTTTTCCTGGGCGCCGGAGATCAAGAGATTGTTGGAGATGCGCTTGTAGATCGGCAGGTTGAGGTTGAGGCCGACCGGCAGGTTGAGGCAGAGGCCCTGGTCGCGGCGGCTTTCCGGCGCCAGCGCCATGCCGAGCTTGATGGCATCATGCTCGGAATTGATCTGGACGTCCTTGCCCCCCCACAGGATCTGGCCGGCCGATTTGCGGTGGCGGCCGTAGAGCGTGGTGACGAATTCACTGCGTCCGGCGCCGATCAGGCCGTAGAGCCCGACGATCTCGCCGGCGCGGACTGTCATCGAGACGTTCTCGAAGCCCTTGCCCGAGAGGTTCCTGGCCTCGATGATCGCGGCGCCCGGCGTGAAATGCTCCTTGTGGTAGATCTGTTCGATCGAGCGGTTGATCATCAGCTTGACCAGTTCGGCGTCGTTGGTCTCACTGATGTTCCTGGTGCCGACCAGCGTGCCGTCGCGCAGCACGGAGACGCGATCGGCCAGTTCGAAGACTTCCTCCATGCGGTGGCTGATATAGATGATGGTCACGCCCTCGGATTTCAGCCGGCGGATCAGGGTGAAGAGCTGGTCGGCCTCCTTGCGGGTCAGATAAGCGGTCGGCTCGTCGAAGATCAGGAATTTGGTGCCGCGCACGGTGGCGCGGGCGGCGGCGATCAGCTGTTGCTGCCCGATAGTGAGGTCGCCAAGAGTGACATGCGCGGGCAGGTCGAAGCCGAGACCGTCGATGATCTTCTGCGCTTCCTTGACCATGGCGCGCTGCTGCAGGATGCCGAAGCGCGAATTCTCCTCGCCGAGGAACATATTGGCGGCGACGGTCAGGTGACGGCAGAGCACGACCTCCTGGTGGACGGCGTTGATGCCCAGCCCCATCGCCTCGTGCGGGGTCGCGAGCGCCGCCGGCTTGCCTTCCCAGATCACCTCGCCGGAGGTGCGCGGCATGACGCCGGTCAGCAGCTTGATCAGGGTGGATTTGCCGGCACCATTCTCGCCGACGATGGCGTGGATCTCGCCCGACTTGAAGGCGAGGTTGACCGGCTTCAGCGCGTGGGTGCCCGGATATTTCTTCTCGAGGCCGCGCAGTTCCAGGATCGTCCTGCCGGGCTCCAGCACGGGGGCAGGGTGCAGGTCTTGCGCGGTCGATGTCATGACAATCCTCCCAGACTGGCCTCCCAGATTGGCCTCACGATTTGGCGCGCTGCGAGGCTTTGGAACTCTCGCCGGAGCAGCCTAGCTCAAGGCGGCGGATTTCCAAGCGATATACGTTGGTTTCCGGGGCCGGGGCCCCGGAAACCATGTTTCCGTGCTGATGCTCAGTTGAGCTTCGGATTGAGCAGCGCGTCGATCTTGGGTTCCTTCATGTTGGCCTTGGTGACCAGATTGGCGCCGGTGTCGACATTGGCCTCGACCTTCTCTCCCTTGGACGCGGCAAGCGCGGTCTTGATGCCGTCATAGCCCATCCGGTAGGGATCCTGGACGACGAGGCCGGAAATGACGCCGTCATTCAGGAACTTGATCAGCTTCTCGTCGCTGTCGAAACCGATCAGCGCGACCTTGCCGGCAAGCTTGTTCTCGGCGACCGCCTGGCCGACGCCCTGCGCCATGATCAGGTTGGACGCGAAGATGCCCTTCAGGTCCGGATTGGCGGTGATCAGGTCGGTCGCGATGTTGAGGCCGGTGGTGGCTTGGCCGTCGGCATATTTGTCAGCAATGAGTTCAAGGCCGGGGTACTTGGCTTTGAGCTCTTCCTTGAAGCCCTGGGCGCGCTGCTCGAGCGAGCCGGCCCCGGGGAGCGCGGTGATCAGGGCAACCTTGCCCTCGACCTTGCCGCCATTGGCGGCGCCGATGGCCGCTGCAAGACCGTCGGCCGCGACGCGGCCGCCCTGCACGTTGTCAGTGGTGAGGAACGAGGTGAAGGCCTTGGAGTCGGCGCTGGAGTCGATGCCGATGATCTTGACCTTGGCGGCGGCTTCGTCGATCGGCTTGCCGAGCGCCTTGGCTTCCGTCGGCGCGATGACGACGGCGGCCGGGTTGCCGGCGACGGCATTCTCAAGGATGGAGATCTGGCCGTTGACGTCGGTTTCGGCCTGGGCGCCGAGTTCCGGCACGTTGACGCCGAGATCCTTGCCGGCCTTGCGGGCACCGGCCAGAACGATCTGCCAGTAGAAGGACGTGGTGTCCTTGACGATGATCGGAATGGTCACGTCAGCCGCCGAAGCCGGAGCCGAGTGCATCATGCCGGCGAGCATGGAGGCGGCTGCGAGCGCCACCACCGCGCGGCGATTGAGAATGCTGGTCACGAAGTTCATAGGTATTTCCTCCCTAGTCGCCCGGTGAAACGTCACGGAAGTTCAGTTCGGATAGGCGCGGCCCAAACGGAACTTTATCAATAAAAAACAATTGCCCTGTTTTGATAATGCATCGATCCGGCCGACGCAAGCGGTGTTTCACGCCTCGTTCCCATGGCGGGCACTGACATATTCACACGCCACGCTCCTTGGCGCCATCAAAACGCTCCCGTTCCGCTCCGTCGATGTATGGAACGGTAATTCCATATCTTAGTCAATATGGAATGTTCATTCTTATTTGTGGCTGACGGATTTGTGCAGTGAAACCTCCCTTCGGTCTGTCGGGGTGGCCGCTCACGCCAGTTTCTGTACCACCGTGTAGGGACGATATTTGGCGTATTCCGTCTCCGGCACGTCGATATCGAGCAGTTCGAGGTTGCGTGTCAGGTTCGCCAGCTTGGCGGTGCCGGTCAGCACGGTGGCGACTGCTGGCTCGTGGAGGGGAAACTGGAACGCGGCAGCAGCCAGCGGATAACCGCCTTCGTCGGCGATTTCCTCCATGGCGTCGACCCGGTCGAGCACGTCGCGGCTGGCGGGCTGGTAGTCGAAATGCGCGCCTTGCACCGGTCCGGTCGCCAATATGCCGGAATTGAAGACACCGCCTATGACCAGCGACGTCTGCTGCGCCCGGCACAGCGGCAGCAGTTCGGCTTCCGCGCTGCGGTCGAGCAAGGAGTAACGGCTGGCGAGCAGGATGCAGTCGAGCGGCGCCCGGCGCATCACGTCAAGGCAGATCTGGACCTCGTTGACGCCGAGTCCATAGGCGGAAATGGTGCCGGCCCGTTTCAACTCCTCGAGTGCCTTGAGCCCACTATCCATCAACTGGCGAAAGTGCAGCTTGGTCTTCTCGCCGCCATGCGTGTAGACGCCAATGTCATGTACGTAGAGGATATCTATTCTGTTCAGGCCGAGCCGCGCGTAGCTGAAGTCGACCGACCGCATGATGCCGTCATAGGAATAGTCATAGTCCAGCGCGAAGGGCAAGGGATCGACATAGGAGTGGTCGGGAACCTGGTCTTCAGGGACCGGGCGGAACAGGCGGCCGACCTTGGTGGACAAGACATAGGAATCGCGCGGCTTGTAGCGCAGGAAATCGCCGAAGCGCCGTTCCGACAGGCCGAAACCGTAGAAGGGCGCGGTGTCGAAATAGCGCAGGCCCGCATCCCAGGCGCCTTGCAGCGTCTCCATCGCCGCCTCGCGCGAACAGGCGCGGTAGAGGCCGCCGATAGCGGCGCCGCCGAAGCTGACCTCGGTGACCTCGAGCGGCGTCCGGCCGATGCGGCGTTTTTCCATGCACAACCTCCTCCATTGCGCGGAACCAAGATATCATCCAGAGCAATTCCGGGAAAAGTTCGTCGCCGTTCCGGAATTGCGCCAATGCAAAGAGCTAGAGCGTCGCGCCGAGGTGCCAGGGCACGAACTCGTTATCGCCGTAGCCAAAATCCTCGCTCTTGGTCTTGCGGCCGGAAGCCGTCTCGACGATCAGTTCGAAGATCTCGCGGCCCATGCCGGCGATGGTCTTTTCGCCCGAGGCGATGACGCCGCAATTGACGTCCATGTCCTCTTCCATTTGGTGATACATGGTCGAGTTGGTGGCGACCTTGATCGACGGTGTCGGCCGGCAGCCGAAGCAGGAACCGCGGCCGGTGGTGAAGACGATGACATTGGCGCCGCCCGCGACCTGGCCGGTGGCCGAGACCGGGTCGTAGCCGGGCGTGTCCATGAACACCAATCCGTTGCCGGTGACCTTCTCGGCATAGCCGAACACGCCGTTGAGTGGCGTCTGGCCGCCCTTGGCGACCGCGCCCAGCGATTTTTCCAGGATCGTGGTGAGGCCGCCGCGCTTGTTGCCGGGCGAGGGATTGTTGTCGATCGAGGCGCCATGCTTGGCGACATGGTCTTCCCACCATTTCACGTAGCCATCGAGCTTGCTGGCGATCTCGGGCGTCGCCGCGCGATAGGCGAGCAGATGTTCGGCGCCATAGATTTCCGTCGTCTCGGAGAGGATGCCGATGCCGCCGACGCCGGCCAGGATGTCGACGGCCGCACCCAGCGCCGGGTTGGCCGTGATGCCTGACATGCCGTCGGAGCCGCCGCACTGCAGGCCGACGACGATCTCGCTGACCGGGATCGGCTCGCGCTTCAGTTGGCCCACTTCCTCGGCGATCTCGGCCAATACGCCCATCGCCTTTTCCACCGATTTGCGCGACCCGCCGGCATCCTGGATGTTGAAGTGGCGCTTGCCGGCGGCGGCGCCCTTCTGGCCGTAGAGGGTCAACTGGTTGACCTCGCAGCCGAGACCGACCATCAGCACGCCACCGAAATTCGGGTGGCGGGCATAGCCCGCGAGCGTGCGGTGCAGCACCATCATGCCGTCGCCTGTGCCGCTCATGCCGCAGCCCTGGCCGTGGACGATGGGCACGAAGCCGTCGATGCCGGGATATTTCGGCAGCAAGGTCCGGTTGGCAGTGTCGGCGATGGAATGACAGACGGTGGCCGAGCAATTAACGCTGGCGATGATGCCGATGAAGTTGCGTGTGCCGGCGCGCCCGTCGGCGCGGCGGTAACCCATGAAGGTGCGGGCGCGGTCGGCCTCGGTCGCGTGCTCGGCCTCGCTCGGCGGCACCACCGGCAGACGGCCGGCCTCGAAAACCAGATTGTGCGAGTGGACATGTTCGCCGGGCGCGATGTCTATCGTGGCGCGGCCGATCGCCTGGGCGTATTTGACCACCGCCGAGCCGGCCGGAATGGCCTTGATCGCCACCTTATGGCCGGGTTCGATGACGGCGGTGGCAAGCGCGCCGCCCGGCAGCGCTGTGCCGATCTCGATGCGGCCATTGGCAACGGCGACATTGTCGGCGGGAGACAGAAGAATGGTGTTCGAGACGTTCACGGGCGGCTTCCTGGGTGATCCTGGGATGCGCGCATTGACACGCGCCTGTTAAGAGTTAATGTCTTTTATCGTGAAAAAACAGTTTTGCGTCAATTGTTTTTTCGCGAGCAGTTCCGCGTGCCCCGCGCAAGTGGTGGCGCTGCAAACAATGAACCGACTCCAGCAAAAGCGATTCCGCTTTTCAGGGTCATGGGAACGTCATATTGCGCTTCAAGCCGGCCGCCGCAAGCGCCAGCATCGATGGGTCAGGGGATGTCGAAGAGCAACAACGTCTACAAGGACGCCTACAACCGCTGCCTCAGGCTACTTGACGAGACACGCAGCCTGCCGTCGGAACCGGAACTCGGCGCGCTGCTCGGCGTCAGCCGCACGACGGTGCGCAGCATCCTTTCACGCATGGAGGAAACCGGGCTGATCGCCTGGAACAAGCGCGCCAAGACGGTGCTGCGCGACCCGCGTCCCGATGATTTCTTCCCGGAGGAAGAGACCGACACGCTGGCCGAGATCATCGAGCGGTCCTTCATGCGGCGGCTGCTCGCCGACGGCGCCGAGGCCGGCATGCAGATCAACGAGCTCGAACTGGCGCGCGAGATCGGCGTCGGCACCACCAGCGTGCGCGAGTTCCTGATCCGCTTCTCCCGCTTCGGCCTGATCGAGAAGCGCCGCAACAGCCATTGGGTGCTGAAGGGTTTTACCCGCGCCTTCGCGCTCGAACTGACCGAAATCCGCGAAATGTTCGAGCTGCGCTCGGCGGCCGCTTTCGCCGCCCTGCCGCAGGACAGCCCTGTCTGGGCCGATCTCGACCGCCTGGAGGACGAACATCGCCAACTGGCAGACGAGATCGCCACGCGCTTCAACGCGTTTTCGGAGCTGGACGAACGCTTCCATCGGCTCATCCATCGTGCCTCGCACAACCGCTTCATCGTCGATTTCTACGATGTCATCGCCATGATCTTCCATTATCACTATCAGTGGAACAAGGCGCAGGAACGCGAGCGCAACGAAGTCGCGGTCGGCGAGCATCTTGCCTATATCGAGGCGCTCAAATCGCGCGATCTCGGCAAGGTCGACGCCGCCTGCCGCAAGCACCTGAAGTCGGCACGTCAGACATTGCTGACGTCGATCCCGGAAAGCCGGTCGCAAAAATCCTGATCGCGCCGCGTTGCCGCAGCATCGAATTTTGCGTTTTTCCACTCGGCGGCCCCGTGATAGGTATCGTCCAGTCGCTTGAAGAGGCAAATCTTTTGAACAGCCGGGGGAGACGGTGGAGCATGCCGGTCGCGCTTGTCGCGGCCTATCTGCTGCTGCTCCAGTCGACGCTCGGTGCGTTTGCCTTCGTCGCCGGCCCGAATGCCACGCAGTTCGACGCTTTCGGCAATGTCATCTGCACCCACGATGGCGCCACCCAGCTTCCTGATGGTGACGAGCACCCGTCCCATCTGCCGGCCTGCTGTACGCTCGGCTGCAGCATGCTTTCGTCGGCTTTCGCGCCGCCGCCCGATGCCGGGCTGGCACTGGCCAGCCTTTCCTTTGAAACGGTCGCCTTCGTCTTCCCGGCGAGCATTCATCTCGACTTCGCGCGCGAGCGCTCGCCGTCGAATCCGCGCGCGCCGCCGCTGGCGGCCTGAGCCTGCTTGCCCGGCGAAACCTTTCGCGGGCGCCCGTCCAAAGATCAAAACGCTCGCGACCGGCAACGGCGCGATCATCACTTCATGGAGCAACCATGTCCCATCATTCCCCTATGGCGCGCCCTATGTTCGGCCGCATATTGTCTTACCTTCAGGAGCGTCTCGGCATTGCCGCGCTGGCTCTTGTCCTGTCGTTCGTCGGCGCCCAGACTGTCCTGGCGCATGAGTTCAAGATCGGCGATCTCGAGATCGAGCATCCCTGGTCGCGCGCAACGCCGGCCGGCGCCAAGGTGGCCGGAGGCTACTTCACCATCACCAACAAAGGCAGCGCGCCGGACCGGCTGCTGTCGATTTCCTCCGATGTCTCGGAAAAGGCCGAACTGCATGAGATGGGCGTCAAGGACGGCGTCATGACCATGCGGCCGGTTTCCGGTAGCCTGGAGATCCCCGCCGGCGGCAAGGTCGCACTAGCGCCCGGCGGCTATCACCTGATGTTCATCGGTCTGAAGCGGCAACCCAAGCAGGGCGAAAAATTTGCCGCCACGCTGACCTTCGAGAAGGCCGGCACGGTCAATGTCGAGTTCGCTGTCGAAGGCATGGGCGAGATGGGCGGCATGGACGATCACGCCCATTGATCAGCCTATTCCAGAATTTTGAAATCAGAGGGACCATCATGAACAAATATCTTTTGGCGGCCGGCACGCTTCTCGTGCTGGGGACAAATGCCGCTTCCGCGCACATAACGCTCGAAACCCAGGAAGCGGCGGTCGGCTCGACCTACAAAGCCGTGCTGCGGGTGCCGCATGGTTGCGACGGCAACGCCACGACCGCCGTACGCGTGCAGATCCCGGAAGGGGTGATCGCGGTGAAGCCAATGCCGAAGCCGAGTTGGACGCTACAGACCAAGAAGGGCAAATATGAAAAATCCTACCAGCTCTATGGTCAGGCGGTGACCGACGGGGTCAAGGAAGTCGACTGGAGCGGCGGCAGCCTGCCGGATGAATTCTATGACGAGTTCGTCTTCCGCGCGACGCTGACGGCTGATCTGCCCGTCAACCAGAAACTCTACTTCCCGGTGGTGCAGGAATGCGACGGCGCCGCCGAGCGCTGGATCGAGATTCCGGCGGCAGGGCAGGATGAAGACGCGCTGGAGAATCCGGCGCCCGGCATCAAGCTCACGCCGAAGAAATGATCTCCTGGCGGCGCGCTCGGTCCGCAGGGCGCGCCGCCAGTTCGGTGGCGACGACATGAACGCGATATTCCCACTTCAGAGGGCCGCTGTGATCAGCAAGGGCGCCGGCTGGGCAGCCGGCGGTCTGCTCTGCGTGGTCATGGCGTTTATCGTCATGGTTTCGACGAGCCAGGCCTTTGCCCATGCCGCGTTGATCAAGACTGAACCGGCCGACGGTGCCGTGCTGGCGCAGGCTCCGGCGCGGTTCTTACTGACTTTCAGCGAGCCGGTTTCGCCGCTGGTGCTGACGCTGGTGAAACCTGACGGCACGCCGATGCCGCTGACATCCTTCCGCCTCAGCGACCAGACGGTCGAGATCGACAATCCGCGGGCGCTGAAGTCCGGCACACATGTGCTGAGCTGGCGTGTCATATCCGCCGACGGGCATCCGGTCGGCGGCTCGCTCTTGTTTTCCATCGGCGCGCCGAGCGAACCACCCGTCGTGTCCGAGGCGGTCGACTGGCCGCAACGATCGGCGATCTGGATCGGTAAGGTGTTTCTCTACATCGGCCTTTTCCTTGGCGTCGGCGGCGGCTTCGCCCTTGCCTGGCTGGCCGGCGATGATCGCGCCGGTCAGCGCTTTGTCACAGCCGCGATCCTGTGCGGGCTGGTGGCGGCACCCCTGTCACTTGGTTTTCAGGGGCTCGATGCGCTGGAGGCGCCGCTCTCTCAGCTGGCACAACCGATAATCTGGCGGACTGGGCTCGGCACCAGCTTCGGCTGGACGGTGCTGATCGCCCTGATCGCGCTGGGGCTGGGCCTGCTGTCGCTGGCTGGACCGCGTGTGTTGGCCAAGCCATTTGCCCTTGCCGGTCTGGCTGGCGTTGGTCTCGCGCTCGCGGCCAGCGGCCATGCCAGTGCGGCCGAGCCGCAATGGCTGACACGGCCGTCGGTGTTCGTCCATGGCGCCGGCATTGCTTTCTGGGCCGGCGCACTGGTGCCGCTCGGTCTCGCGCTGAGGCGCCAAACGGCCGGCGCAGTCGCTTCCTGCGCCGCTTCTCATGGTCGATCCTGCCTGTCGTGGCCGTGCTTGCCGCGGCCGGCGTCGTCCTCGCCATTATTCAGGTGCAGACGCCCCCGGCGCTGATCGGCACCGCCTATGGCCGGCTGCTGCTGGTCAAGCTCGCGCTGCTGGTCTTCCTGTTCACGCTCGCCGCGGTCAATCGCTGGAAACTCACCGCCTCGGCCGAGGCGGGCTCAACGGAGGTGCAACGCAGGCTCACCCGCTCGATCGGCGTCGAATTGCTGATCGTGCTGGCGATCTTCGGCGTTGCCGCGGGCTGGCGCTTCACGTCGCCGCCACGGGCCCTGGCGATCGCGGCGGCACAGCCGGTCTCAATCCACATCCATGCGCTGCAGGCGATGGCCGATCTCTCCATCACGCCGGGTCATGCGGGGCCGGTCGCCGCCTCGATGATCATCATGACCGGCGATTTCGGGCCACTCGATGCCAGGGATGTGACGCTGGTGCTGTCGAAACTCGATTCCGGTATCGAACCGCTGAAGCGCGCGGCGACCAAACCAGGCGACGGCAGCTGGCGTGTCGACAAGTTCGTCATTCCGGTGCCCGGTCGCTGGACGGTGCGCCTCGACATCCGGGTCTCGGATTTCGAGATGGTGAAGATCGAAGCGCCGGCGGACATCAAGCCATGATAATCTCCGTGTTTCGAGCAATCGTGGACGAATGGCCCCAAACACTTTCCTGGAATTCCTCCATTTGGCCGCTCGCGAGGCGGCCCTACTATCCTGTGGCAACGCGTCCTGCTGGGAACACAAATCGGCGAGGCGGTTGACGGCGGCCTGAAGGCCCGTCAATCATTCTGGGGAGAACGGTCGTCGCCCGCAAATCGCGGCTCGACAGACGATCCGAAAGCAGGGAAGAAACGATGGAAAAAGCCGAAATCGGCCTGATCGGCCTTGGCACGATGGGTTCCAACCTGGCGCTCAATATTGCCGAGCATGGGCACCGCATCGCCGTCTTCAACCGCACCAAGGCACGCACGGACGCCTTCGTCGAGAATGCCGGTGCGCTCAGGGATATGATCGTTCCCTGCTACAGCCTGGAGGAACTCGCCGCGGCGATCCGGCCGCCGCGCCCGATCATTATCATGGTGCTGGCCGGCAAGCCGGTCGACGAACAGATCGAGGCCCTGCGCGGTGTGCTGTCCAACAACGACATCGTCATCGACGCCGGCAATGCCAATTTCCGCGACACGATGCGGCGCTTCTCGGACCTGTCCGGCTCTGGCCTCACCTTCATCGGCATGGGCGTGTCCGGCGGTGAGGAGGGCGCGCGCCACGGACCGTCGATCATGGTCGGCGGCACGGAGGACTCCTGGAAGCGTGTCGAGAAAGTGCTGACCGCCATCTCCGCCAAGTTCAGGGATGAGCCCTGCGCCGCCTGGCTCGGCACCGACGGCGCCGGGCATTTCGTCAAGACCATCCATAACGGCATCGAATATGCCGACATGCAGATGATCGCCGAAATCTACGGCGTCCTGCGAGACGGCCTCAGCATGGGGCCGAAGGAGATCGGCACGGTGTTCGCCAACTGGAACAAGGGCCGGCTCAACTCCTATCTGATCGAGATCACCGCAAAGGTGCTGGCCGCCGACGACCCAAAGACCGGCAAGCCGGTGGTCGACATCATTCTCGACCGCGCTGGCCAGAAGGGCACCGGCAAATGGTCTGTCATCGAGGCGCAGCAACTCGGCATTCCAGCGACCGCGATCGAGGCGGCGGTGGCGGCGCGCGTTCTGTCGTCGCTCAAGGACGAGCGGTTGGCGGCCGAAAAGGCCTATGGCGATATCGGCGTGACGAAGATTTCCGGCGACAAGGACGCGCTGCTGAAAGACCTCGAACTAGCGCTGTTCGCCGGCAAGATCGCCGCCTATGCGCAAGGCTTCGCGGTGATGAGCGGCGCCTCGAAGGAATTCAACTGGAACTTGCCGATGCCGACCATCGCCAAGATCTGGCGTGCCGGCTGCATCATCCGCTCGCAGATGCTGGACACGATGGCCGAGGCTTTCGGCAGCGGCGGCGCTTCGACCAACCTTTTGATGGCGCCGGCCTTCATCGCCATGATGAAGGAAGCGCATCCGTCGCTGCGCCGCGTGGTGGCGCGGGCCTCGGAGGCCGGTTCGCCAGTGCCGGCGCTGTCTTCCGCACTTACCTATTTCGACAGCTACCGCCAGGGCCGCGGCACTTCCAACCTGATCCAGGCGCAGCGCGACTTCTTCGGCGCGCATGGCTTCGAGCGCATCGGCGAGCAGGGCGCCTTCCATGGACCGTGGGGCAGCGGCGCTGCCGGCTAGACCAGCGCCTGGCTAACCGCCATAGGCCACAACCCCCTTCGGTCCGCTCAGGCTCTGCAGCGAGCCGGGTGCGGCGCCGCCGATCCAGCCGAGCACCGCGCGGGCAAGCTCGGAGCCGGCGAGCCGGAAGTCTTCGTTGACGACCAGCAATTCATGCCGGAACAGGTGCAGCAGCTCGGACGACTGCTTCGATACCACGTCGACGTCGCGGCCGAGCTTCAGCCCGGCGTCCTCTATGCCGGCCACGATAGCGAGCGTCGCGGCGGCGGCACTGCTGACGATGCCGTCCGGTCTGATATCGCGCCGCATCAACTGTGCGGTCCTGGTCCTGATCTGCTCGATCGAGTGGTCGATGGAAACCGTGCTGAACGGCACTTCCAAGGCGCCGACCTCGCTCAGCGCGTCGGCAAAACCGTTCACCGTGTGGCGGTGATAGGTCAGACCGACCGGAGGCGCCACCAGAGCGAGCCGACGTCGGCCCATGCCGGCGAGATGGCGCACCGCCTCGGTCGCGAAGGCGTAATTGTCGAAATCATGAAAGGGGTGCACCAGCCCCATGTCGGTGCGGCCGTGCGTTGCGAAGGGGATGCCGTGCTCCAGCAAGTAGCGGGCCCTTGGATCGTTCGGCTGTGTGCGTGAAATGATGACGCCATCGGCGGAGCCCGTCTCCACGAGATAGCGGACCGGATCAAGCGGATCCTGCAAGCGCGAGTAGGGCGTGACGATCAGATGGTAAGGCGTACCGGCGATGACTTCCGTGACGCCATAGATGATGTCAGAGACGAAGCTCATCAGCTCATGCTCGGTGTTGAGCACAAGGCTGATGACGTTGGTCTTGCCGGTGCGCAGGCGCACTCCGGCGCGGTTTGGGCGATAGCCGATCTGCTTGGCCACGAGCTGCACGCGACGCCTCGTCTCGGCGCCAATCTCGGGAGCGTCCTTCAACGCCCGCGAGACGGTGGTGACGCCAAGCCCGGTCATGAAGGCAAGCGTCTTCAGCGTCGGACGCCCCTGCGCCGACGTATCATCGTTCTTGTTCGTGCGCCGTCTGTTCATTCATCCCGCCCGTGAGCCGCATAGCAGCCGCACACCGGGTCCGCAATCGCCGCGATTAGCGGCGCGGCGTGACTTCAGGCCCGGTCAGGGGTGCCAATATACTGAAACGTTACAGATTGCCAATCTCGTTCGCCGACAGGCGTATTTGAAGGTGAACGCTCGAACCTGAATTCCCTTGGGAATCCAAGGGCAAAGCGTCACCCCTTGTAAGCCTGTTGCAGACCCTCGTGGGCAATTTGGCTGTTTTGCGCTGCGATAGCTCATATTGCGACGCACAGCAGCTCGATGGCTGGCCCCATTTTATTCGTGGCCCGAAAAAATGTCCGGCGGGCTTCGTGCCTGGGGTTGCGTCATCAGCGCAATTGCCCTATCGAAAATCTGTAACGTTTCAGATTCTGGGAGGAAACCGAAATGCGATACAAAGTCCTGACCGCTGCGTTCGCGGCGACGGTGGCGTTCGATTTTGCCGGGGCCGCGGCCGCGGCCAACCTGGAAGTAATTCACTGGTGGACGTCGAAGGGCGAGTCGGCGGCGGTCTCGCAGTTCGCAAAGGCCTTCGACAACGACGGCCACGGCGACAAGTGGGTGGACAGCGCCATTGCTCTGGGCGAGACGGCCCGCTCGACCGTCATGCAGCGCGTGCTCGGCGGCGACCCGCCCGGTGCGGCTCAGTTCAATCCCGGCCGGCAGTACGAGGAATTGATTTCAGGCGGCAAGCTGCTCGACCTCACCGATGTCGCGACCGCCGGCAAATGGGACGAGGTCATTCGCCCGAAAGCGATCGGCAGCGCCTGTCTCGTTAACGGCCACTGGTGGTGCGTCCCGGTCAACATCCACTCGAATTACTGGGCCTGGTACTCCAAGCCGGTATTCGCGAAAGCGGGCGTGCCGGAGCCGAAGAACATGGCTGATTTCATCGCGGCCGCGCCGAAGATCAAGGAGGCAGGCTTCATTCCCTTCGCTATCGGCGGCGACGGCAATGGCTGGCAGATCCAGTTGCTTTTCCAAGACATGGTTACCGAGGCTCTCGGTGTCGCCAAGCGCGACGAGATGTATACCAAGAAGAGTGCCGAAATTGCCGGCGGTCCCGAGATGAAAAGCGTGTTCACGCAGCTGAGGGCGCTGAAGCAGTTCACCGACAACGGCTACGCCAACCGCAACTGGAACGACACCACCAACTTGCTGATCACCGGCAAGGCCGGGCTTCAAGTGATGGGCGACTGGGCGCGCGGCGAATTCGCGGCCGCCGGCATGACCGGTGTCAAGGATTTCGGCTGCATGATTGGCCTCAACGAGGACAAGCCGGTTGTCAGCACCGACGGCGACATCATCGTGTTCTTCAAGCAGGGCAATGCTGATGTCGAGGCGGCGCAGAAGCGACTTGCGGCCCTGCTCATCAGCCCGGAGGTCCAGGTCGCGTTCAACAATGCCAAGGGTTCCATGCCCGTGCGCGGCGACGTCGACATGTCGACGGCCGATCCGTGCATGCAGAAGGCGCTGAAAGCAGTGGAAGATCCGGCCAAGATCGTCACCGCGACCAATAGGTTCATCACCGAGAACACCAACCAGCAGCTCAATGAGCTCGTCGCGCAGTTCTTCGCCGACGACACCATGACAGCCGACGACGCCACGGCGAAGTTCGCCACCATCATCGGCAATTCCGACTAGGAACCGACCGGCACCTGGAGGCGCCGCCCCCGTGGTGACGCCTCTATTCTTGCCCTGGCCTGCCCAGGGTCTTGGTGAGGTGGAGAAGAACGGACGATGCAGAGGAGCTGGAAGCAGAGATTTCACCTGCCCGCGGTGATCGGGACGATACCGATGATTCTCGTCGCCGTCGGCGTGTTCGTGATCGGCATCGGCTTCTCGGTGCTGTGGTCCTTCACCAGTTCCAAGCTCTTCCCCACCTATGATTTTGTCGGCCTGGCGCAGTACAGGCGGCTTTGGGCCGATAACCGCTGGCTCGTCTCGGTCAACAACATCTGGTTCTTCGGCCTGATGTCGATCACCTGCAACATGGTGTTCGGCTATTTGCTCGCCGTTTTCATGGACCAGCGCATCCGCCAGGAAGACCTGTTCCGCTCGATCTTCCTGTATCCCTTTGCCATGTCGCTGATCGTCACCGGACTTGTGTGGCAATGGGTGCTCGATCCCAATCTCGGCCTGCAGGAGGCGATGCGCAATCTGGGCTGGTCGAGCTTCAGCTTCGCCCCCCTGGTCGATGCCAATACCGCGATCAATGCGCTGGTCGTGGCGGGCATCTGGCAGGGCTCCGGCGTGACGATGGCGATCCTGCTCGCAGGCCTGCGCGGCGTCGACGAGGAGATCTGGAAGGCGGCGAGAGTGGACGGTATTCCGACGTGGCGCACGCATGTGTCCATCGTGGCACCAATGATGAAGGGTGCGTTCGCTACCGCCTTCGTTCTCCAGTGCGTCGGCGTGGTGCGCGTCTACGATCTGGTCATCGCGATGACCGGTGGTGGTCCCGGCATCGCGACATCCATGCCGGCCGTCTATGTCATCCAGCTCATCACCGTGCGCCAGAATGTCGGCCAGGGCATGGCCGCTGCAACGATGATGCTGCTGCCGGTTCTGATCGTGCTGGCTTTCGCCGGACTTGTGCTGTGGCGGCGAAATCGAGTGCAGGGAGCAGGCGTGTGAGCGCCGTGCAAACCACCGCAAGCCGGCCGATGCAGGAAGCACCGGATCAGGCTGCGCCCTTCGGGCCGAGGCCGCGACGGATATCGGCCGGCCGCATCGGCATCTACGCTTTCCTGATCGTCGCGGCGCTCTTCTTCCTCATCCCGGTCTATATCATGGTCGTCACTTCGCTGAAGGGGATGCCCGAGATCAGGCTGGGACATCTTTTCAGCCTTCCGGGCGCCCCGACCTTTCAGCCCTGGGCCGACGCCTGGCTTCACGCCTGCACCGGCCGTGACTGCAACGGCCTCAGTCCAGGTTTCTACAATTCGCTGAAGATCACCGTCCCGAGCGTCGTCATCTCGATCATCTGCGCCTCGATCAACGGCTACGCGCTGACCTTCTGGCCATACAAGGGCGCCAACCTGCTGTTCGGCTTGCTCGTGTTCGGCGCCTTCGTGCCGTATCAGGTCGTGATCTATCCGCTGATCATCGGACTGAGTTCGGTCGGGCTGTTCGCGACCCTGCCCGGCATCATCATCGTGCACACGATCTTCGGAATGCCCATCCTGACGCTGCTGTTCCGCAATTTCTATGCGGCAATGCCGGTCGAGCTGTTCAAGGCGGCGCGCGTCGACGGCGCCGGTTTCTGGCGCATCTTCATCTACATCATGCTGCCGATGTCGGTGCCGATCACGGTCGTCGCCGTCATCCTGCAGGTGACCGGCATCTGGAACGACTTCCTGTTCGGCATCGTGTTTGCCGGGCGCTCCAACTGGCCGATGACGGTGCAGCTCAACAACATCGTCAACACCACGACCGGCGTGCGGGAGTACAATGTCAATATGGCGGCCACCATTCTGACAGCGGCGGTGCCGCTCGTCATCTATTTCGTCTCCGGCAGATGGTTCGTGCGCGGCATTGCCGCCGGCGCGGTGAAAGGGTGATGGCGATGGCGGCAAACGGCACCAGCGTTGCGATCCAGGACCTGTCGCTGAACTTCGGCGCGGTTTCCGTGCTGAAGACGCTCAACCTCGATGTCGCCGAAGGCGAGTTCATCGTGCTGCTCGGCCCCTCCGGCTGCGGCAAGTCGACCCTGCTCAACTGCATCGCCGGCCTGCTTGACATCTCGGAGGGCAGCATATTCATCAAGGGCAAGAACGTCACCTGGGAAGAACCCAAGGACCGCGGCATCGGCATGGTGTTCCAGTCCTATGCGCTCTATCCGCAGATGACGGTGGAGAAGAACCTGTCCTTCGGCCTGCGCGTCGCCGGCGTACCCAGGGACGAGATCGCCAAGCGCATCGCGCGCGCGGCCGAGATCCTGCAGATCGAGCCGTTGCTGCAGCGCAAGCCGGCGGCGCTCTCCGGCGGGCAGCGCCAGCGCGTGGCGATCGGGCGGGCGCTGGTGCGTGATGTCGATGTCTTCCTGTTCGATGAGCCGTTGTCCAATCTCGACGCCAAGCTGCGCTCGGAACTGCGCGTAGAAATCAAGCTGCTGCACCGCAAGCTGCAGAACACCATGATTTACGTCACCCACGACCAGATCGAGGCGATGACGCTGGCCGACCGCATCGCTGTCATGAAGGGTGGCGTCATCCAGCAGCTCGATGCGCCACAGACCATTTACAACCGCCCGGTCAACCGTTTCGTCGCCGGGTTTCTCGGCTCGCCGGCGATGAATTTTATCGAGGGCAGGCTGGAGAAGGACAATAGCGGCTGGCTGTTTGCCGCCGAGGGTGTTCGTATCCCGCTTTCCACCTATGCCTTCGAGACGGAACCGGTGCCAGGTCCGACGGTATTCGGCATCCGACCGGAGCATGTCGCCTTGAACGGCGGCTCCAGCTGGCCATTCAGCGCCACAGCGACTGTCGAGGTGGTCGAGCCTATGGGCTCCGACACACTGGTTTGGCTGAAGCTCGGCAAGCAGAATTTCACGGTACGGGTCACGGCCGAGCGCACGCCGCACAATGGCGAGGCTGTCAGCATTGGCTTTGATCCGATGCGCGCTTCGCTTTTCGACGCCGCTGCTGGCAGCCGCATCTAGCTCCCGAGAGTCACCACCTGAAACGATCCCCCAAGCAGAACGGACAGAGACGATGAACTGGTCATTCCAACTTTACAGCGCCCGCAATTTCCAGCCCTGGGAAGGCGTGCTCGCCACACTCGGCAAGCTCGGCTACACCGAGGTCGAAGGTTTCGGCGGGGTGTATGATGACCCGAAGGCTTTCCGTGCCGAACTCGACAAGAACGGCCTTTCGATGCCGACCGGGCATTTTTCCATCGACGCGCTGGAGAAGGATTTCGACGGCGTGCGCAGGATCGCCGAAGTGCTCGGCATCAAGCTTTTGATCTGCCCCTATCTGATGGCTGAGGACAGGCCGTCCGACGCCGCCGGCTGGCGTGGTTTCGGCCAGCGCCTGGCAAAGATCGGCGAGGTGGCTTCGAAGGCCGGTTACGGCTTTGCCTGGCACAACCATGATTTCGAATTCAAGGCGCTCGCCGACGGTTCGCTGCCGCAGGACCATATCCTGTCCTCCGCGCCCGACATCGGTTGGGAGATGGACGTCGCCTGGATTATACGCGGCGGAGCCGACCCGCTGCCCTGGATCGAAAAGCATGGCAAGCGCATCGTCGCCGTCCATGTCAAGGACATGGCCAAACCAGGCGAAGGACTGGATGAGGATGGCTGGTCGGATGTCGGCCACGGCACGATCGATTGGGCCGACCTGATAAAGGTGCTGCGGGCCAAGAGCGCGGCAAGATATTTTATCATGGAACAGGACAACCCCAACGACATCGAGCGCTTCGCCCGCCGCTCGATCGCAGCCGTCAAGACCCATTAGGAACAATCACCATGGCAAAAAAACTGGGTATCGGTGTCATCGGCTGCGGCAACATCTCGAAGGCCTATTTTTCGCTGGCGCCGCTGTTTCGCGGCATCGAGATGCGCGCCTGCGCCGACATCAACATGGACGCGGCCAAGGCGCGGGCGAAGGAGTTCAAGCTGCGCGCCGAGACCGTCGAGGACCTGCTCAAGGCCGATGACATAGACATCATCGTCAACCTGACGATCCCGGCGGTGCACTACGAGGTGTCGAAGCAGGTGCTCGATGCCGGCAAGCACGTCTATTCCGAAAAGCCGTTCGTGCTGTCGCTCAAGGAGGGCCAGGACCTCAAGGCACGGGCCGGTAAAAAGGGGCTGCGCATCGGCTCGGCGCCGGACACGTTCCTCGGCGGCGCGCATCAGCTGGTGCGCGAATTGATCGACGAGGGCAAGCTCGGCAACATCACCAGCGGCACCTGCCATGTCATGGGCCACGGCATGGAGCACTGGCACCCGAATCCCGACTTCTTCTTCCAGCCAGGCGCGGGGCCGGTGCTCGATATCGGGCCGTACTACATCACCAATCTGATCCAGCTGATCGGCCCGGTGAAGCAGGTGGCGGCCTTTGCGATGACCCCGGCCAAGGAGCGGACGATTTCATCGAAACCGCGAGCGGGTGAAAAAATCCCGGTCAACACGCCGACCACCATCCACGGCCTGCTGGAATTCGAGAATGGTGCCGTGGTGACGCTGAACACCAGCTGGGACGTCTGGGCTCACGGCCACGCGCCGATGGAACTCTATGGCGAGGTGGGCACGGTATTCGTGCCGGATCCGAACTTCTTCGGCGGCGACGTGCGCTTCACCGAAGAGGGCAAGCCGGTCAAGAAATTGCCGAAGTGGAAGCATCCGCTTGGCGTGCCGAATGAAATGCACGGCCACGGGATGATGGCCAACTACCGCACCGTGGGTCTCGCCGACATGGCGCTGGCGATCGTCGAAGGGCGGCCGCACCGCTGTTCGATGGAACTGGCGCTGCATGCCGTCGATGTCATGACCGGAATATTGCGCTCGGGCGAAAGCGGGAAATTCGTCGCCATGCAGACGAGTTGCGAACGCCCGGCCGCACTCGGCGTCAAGGAAGCGAAGGGGCTGCTGGCCAAGAAGAAAAAATAGGCTGCAGAGATTATCGATAATTTTGACTGCCCCTCTCCCCGTTTCCGCGGGGAGAGGTTAAAGGGTGGGCGTTGGGCTGGCCGTTGCGTTCGCAATTGCCGCGCCCGTTTCAGATCGAGGATTCCCCATGCCTTACGTACCCGCCGAAAACCGCTATGAGAAAATGATCTACAACCGTTGCGGACGGTCCGGCCTCAAGCTGCCTGCGATCTCGCTCGGGCTGTGGCACAATTTCGGCGACGACACGCCGCACCGGACCAAGCAGGCGATCGCCCGCAAGGCCTTCGATCTCGGCATTACCCATTTCGACCTTGCCAACAATTACGGGCCGCCGCCCGGATCGGCCGAGACAGCCTTCGGCGAGATACTGCGCACCGATTTCGCCTCCCATCGCGACGAACTGATCATCTCGACCAAGGCCGGCTATGAAATGTGGGCCGGTCCCTATGGCGAATGGGGCGGGCGCAAATACATGCTGGCCAGCCTCGACCAGAGCCTCAAGCGGATGGGGCTGGATTATGTCGACATCTTCTATTCGCATCGCTTCGATCCCGATACGCCGCTGGAAGAAACCATGGGCGCGCTCGACCATGCGGTGCGTTCGGGCAAGGCGCTCTATGCCGGCATCTCATCCTACAATTCGCAGCGCACCCGCGAAGCCGCCGATATATTGAGGCAGCTCGGCACACCGTGCGTCATCCACCAGCCGAGCTATTCGATGCTGAACCGCTGGGTCGAGGACGACGGCCTGCTCGATACGCTCGAGGGGCTCGGCGTCGGCTCCATCGTGTTTTCGCCGCTGGCCCAGGGCATGCTGACCGACAAATATCTCGGCGGCATCCCTGAAGGCAGCCGTGCCTCCCAGGGCAAGTCGCTGAAGACAGCCTTCATCAACGACCGCACTATTGCCAACATCAAGGCACTCAACGCCATCGCCGGCAGGCGCGGCCAGACGCTGGCGCAGATGGCGCTGGCCTGGGTGCTGCGCAGAGGCAAGGTGACGTCGGCATTGATCGGCGCCAGCCGGCCGGAACAGGTCGAGGATTGCGTCGGGGCGCTGAGGGTGCTCGATTTCAGCGATGCCGAGCTGGCGGAGATCGATGGCTACGCACGCGAATCCGACATTAATCTGTGGGCGGCTTCCGCGGAACGCAACGGCCCGCCAAGGAAATAGCCGGAGCCGGCTAACAAAGGCCGGCGGGATTGCTCCCGCCGGCCTTGTTCATGACAGAGGCCGGGTCAGGGCGTCTTCGGCCTGATCATGTTGCTGGTCAACGGTCAGTCATGGTGCGCGATGCCGCCAGCGCCCGGAACGAAACCGTGCCCGCAGTCATCGGCGCGGATGTGCCGACAAGCAGCGTCCGGCGTGTCAATTTGAACATAGCGCTTCCCGAAGCCCGATCGAATTTCCCAAGCGAGGCAAACCCCTTCGAGAACTTTGTCAGTATTTTGAATGTCGCTTCGCCATCAATTCTGCCATCACCTCTGTGCCGGCACCTCATCGATCGACCGGGCCAACAACAGAAGAGTAGCAAAGACGACGGTTCGTCGCTATCTGAATGAGATCAGGCCGTTTGCACGGGCAAACAGCCCGTAGTTGGCGCGGGAAAATTGGAACGGGACCATGGCGGCAAGGGATGTGCTGACGAAGAACCAGTTGTGCGTGCTCGAAAAGCTCGAGACCGCCAGCGGGCCGCTCAGCGCCTACACCTTGCTCGACCAGCTGCGTGAACGCGGCTTCCGTGCGCCGCTTCAAGTCTATCGCGCGCTCGACACGCTGGTGAAATCAGGCTTCGTGCACAGGCTGGAAAGCATCAACTCCTTCGTCGCCTGTGCCGAACCGCACGACCACAGCCATTCGATGACCGCCTTCGCCATCTGCGACAGCTGCGGGCAGGTAAGCGAAATGTCCGATCACGACGTCGGACACCGGCTGGACGAATGGGTGCGTTCCACCGGCTTCGCCGCCAAGAAGGCGGTGATCGAATTCCGCGGGACGTGCGCCAAGTGTCGGGCCGAGGCGGCTTAAGGTCTTTCCACAAGGACGCTAGAGCGTCGGGCGAATAGGGTGAATCGTTGGGATTCCCTTTTCGACTGAAGTCTGATTCCTATGGATGCGGAGGTGCACCATGGGCAAAGCGGTTTCGCAGGATTTGAGGCTTCGACTTGTTCGCGGCATTGCCGAGGGCAAGTCGCGGCGGGCAGTTGCGGCGCAGTTTGAGGTGGCGCCTTCGACGGCGGTACGCGTTCAGGCACGCTATGCGGCGACTGGTTCCGTCGAACCGGCCCGTCAGGGGCGTCCTGCCGGGTCTGGCAAACTCGGCCCGTATCGTCAGGCCATTGTCGACAAAGTGATGGCCAGGCCGGACATCACGATGCCTGAGCTTGGCGCGTGGCTTGAAGACGAGCACGGCGTCAGGGCGGACCCGTCGAACCTGTCGAAGTTGCTGTGCCGGGAGGGGTTTACGTATAAAAAAAGCCCTGCTGGCGTCGGAGCAAGAACGGCCCGACGTGAGAGCGGCGCGGCGTGAGTGGCGCGACCATCATCAGCCTCTGATGCGCGCCGTGCCGGCGCGGATCGTCTTCATCGACGAAACGAGCGTGAAGACCAACATGACCCTGTTGCGCGGGCGCAGCCTGCGCGGCAAGAGGCTCCTCGCCGATGCGCCCTTCGGCAAATGGCATACCCAGACCTTCATCGCCGGCCTGCGTTGCCATGAACTGGTGGCCCCCTGGATCATCGACGGAGCCATCGACGGGGCGGCGTTCGATGCCTATGTCGAAACCCAGCTCGCACCGGCTCTCGGGCGCGGCGACATCGTTATTCTGGACAATCTCAATGTCCACAAAAGTCCGCGCGCCGCAGAGGCCCTCAAACAGCGCGGCGCCAGGTTCCTCTTCCTGCCCAAATATTCGCCGGACCTCAACCCGATCGAGATGGCCTTCGCAAAGCTCAAAACCCTGTTGCGAAAGGCCAAAGCGCGCACCTACGACGATCTTGTCCGCGCCGTCGGAAACATCTGCGCCATGTTCGATCCAACCGAATGCTGGAACTATCTCAAACAGGCAGGCTACGTTGCATGTTAATCGCCCGATGCTCTAGAGCAAGCGGAGGTGCCAAGGAAAGCGGCGGTCAACCCAAGGGGTCCCGTTCAGTCAGAGCAACGGCTACGTGAAGCGTGGCCGCAAGCCCGGAAGCGGACATCGAACTAGCCGTTTACCTTTGGTTTTTCTGATCCAAGGCGATTCTACGATGGCATCTGCTACAGCCAGGTCAGCGCTTTCGTAAAGCCCAGACCAATGAATTGGGAACCAACTGCCTTCAGTCTCAAAAGGCGGCTCTGGATCATGCCAGTGGTCATAGGTGGTCATCGACACGATCCTAGCAGCCCTGGCAGATGTCCGCGAGGTGTCCGACCGTTCCCTTAATATCATGTCGATGGTGGGCTCTCAAAGCTAAAGCCGAGGATCCAAGCTCG
This sequence comes from Mesorhizobium sp. B2-4-17, assembly GCF_006441275.1. Classification (NCBI taxonomy): domain Bacteria; kingdom Pseudomonadati; phylum Pseudomonadota; class Alphaproteobacteria; order Hyphomicrobiales; family Phyllobacteriaceae; genus Mesorhizobium; species Mesorhizobium sp. B2-4-17. Next base: position 66,487 of record NZ_VFUX01000027.1, read on the forward strand.
AGCCGCACCCGATCGGGCTGCGCAACCCCGACCAGCTGACGCCCGATCGGGCGCTCTCGTCGCGGCCGGCAGCACCGTGATGCGACATTTCTACTTTGCCGGAAGCGCGACATTCGAACCTGGTTGCAACATCGGCCTGAATGCGTTGAGGATAGAGGCCCGCTAGCTCTGGTCATCGCGCGGCGGGCCACGCATGGCGAGCGAGGCTCCCCAAAGGGCACAGCTTGATGATTTCAGCCTGCATGGTCCGGCAAGTCTACTGGTGCGAGCTTTCGGATACCGGTTCCCTTGCAATAGCTGCACGTTACCGTCCGGCCAGGGCAGGCGTGCCGATGCGTGCCGGCAGGGCAACATGTGCCCCCCGAGGCCGTCCACTGGTCGCATGCAAACACCTTCCCGTCGCCCTCGCAGGCAGGGCATGTAAGTTTACTGAGATCGACCATAACTCTCCCGTCCCAGCATTAAGTTTAGCTGGTGCTAGTTAGACGATCAAGGGCTCAGAACCGGCCCAGCTCGGCGGCCCGTACAGGTAGGCCGCAAGCACAAGGGCGACGGTCGCCGCGACTGTGAAGATGAGGGCGAGTTTCAACGTTCTATCCATCACGCACCGAGTCCATCATCTCGAAACTCTCGTCCATTTCGTAGGGACTGATGAACGGAATGACCTGAACGGCGATATGGCCGTGACGGGCATGGAAGATCGCCCGCTAGGGATCGACCGGGGAGTTCCTGCGCCAAGTCGACCGCAGGGCGCTCGACAGGTCTCGGCGGGAGCGGATCGACGACGGCGCCGCGGAAACTATCTTCACGTCGGCCAGTTGCGAGGAGATGGACGAAATCACCGGCGACGGCCACGCCGAACTGCTTGACGACGCGCCATCGAGATCACATTAGGATATCACAAACGGTGATGAGGCCATCCTCAAAGCCAGTCGGGAGACTTTTTCAATAGCCTAGAGGAAGCACCGTCGCAATGAGTGTTAGTATCGAATTTGAGATTTGCAGAGGCCACAGTAATTAGGTATTGACAGCAATCTGACCTCCAATAATACCAATCCCTCTCACATAAGCAAAAAGCGAATGAAATTTGGGTCAAGTGGCCTCCGGGGTTTGGCTTCGGAATTGATTGGAAAACCTAGTGGACTTTATAGTGAGGCTTTCGCTTGGTGGCTGGCTTCCAGTGGAGTTCAGCCGAGTAGTCTGGTCTTTGTAGGCCGCGACTTGCGCGACAGCAGCCCGACCATAGCCAGCGGCTGCATGGCAGCGCTGGCTGCAAGCGGATTTCAGCCGATCGATTGCGGCGCCGTTCCCACGCCCGCCCTCGCCCTGTACGCCCGGAACAACGCCGCCGCCGCCCTCATGGTGACCGGATCGCATATTCCCGCCGACCGCAATGGCATCAAGTTTTATGGCCCGAACGGTGAAATCAACAAGGCCGACGAGGCCGCAATAACTCGATATGTCGCTGAACGACAAAATGTGCTCGGCTCGCCGCCGCTCTCTCTGGGAACGGCTTGGCCTATGCGCCATAACGAAGTCGTCGCCGCCTATCGAAAGCGCGTCGATGGTTTGCTCAAGGCGGATTCTTTTTCCGGCATGAGACTTGGCGTCTACCAGCACAGTTCGGTTGCGGCGGAACTTCTGGTGGACGTTCTTCAATCGTTCGGTGCCAATATAGTTGCAGTTGGTAAAACCGAAAATTTTGTACCGGTCGATACCGAAGCGGTGGATCCCGGCACGATTGCAAAATTGAAGGGCTGGGTCCGCGAATTCGGTCTCGACGCAATCGTATCGGCCGATGCGGATGCCGACCGGCCTCTGGTCGCGGACGAGAATGGCGATGTGTTCCGTGGCGATCTGATTGGCCTCGCTACGGCGCTGTTCTTGAAGGCGGATACCCTCGTGACGCCAGTGACCTCCAATTCGGGTATTTCGAACGCCTTTGATTTCGAGGTTCGAAGAACCAAGGTGGGGTCTCCATTTGTCATTGAAGCCATGGAAGCATCGAAGGGCGCCGGCGGTATCGTCGTGGGTTTCGAGGCTAATGGCGGTGTTCTGCTAGGTTCGGACTGCATAGTGAATGGAAAGAGATTGGCCGCACTACCGACCCGGGACTTCCTTCTCCCAATCCTGGCGGTCCTCAGCACGATGGCATCGACAAGAAAAAGGCTGTCCGAACTGCGCGAGGTTTGGAAGCTCCCAGCGTGCGCGAGTGACCGGCTTCAGAACTTCCCTGCGGAAAGCTCTTGCAGATTGATGGATCATCTCGCAAGCCGGGATGTGCTCCAGCAATTTCTCGCCGGGACGGTCACGGAAGTCGACGAAACTGACGGCCTCAGGGCGCGGATGATTGCGGGTGAGATCATACATCTGCGACCTTCCGGCAACGCCCCGGAACTGCGCTGCTATTCCGAGGCGTCAACCGAAAGCCGGGCCATTGCGATCGTCACCTCGACCCTAAAAAAAGCCCAGGCGTTCGCGCTGCAGGGCAAAATAGAAGGCATCTCATGAAAGTGCTTCCGGTCATCATCAGCGGCGGGGCTGGCTCGCGGCTATGGCCTGCCTCAAGGCAGTTGCATCCCAAGCCGTTCCTAAAGATGTCAGATGGACATTCGCTCATCCAGCACACCGTGTTACGCGCTGCCTCGATAGAAGGTGTCACGGAGCTTGTTGCGGTGACCTCCAAGGGGCATCTCTTCCTCACGAAAGACGAATTTGACGAGCTGGATGCCGTTACGCTACCGCGCACCTTCCTGCTGGAGCCAGACGGTCGTGATACGGCCGCTGCGGTTGCTGCGGCGGCCATCCACGCCAAGGCGACGCAGGGTCCTGATGCGATCCTGTGCATTTTTCCTGCCGACCATATGATAGGTGACCTTCCGGCATTTCTATGTGCCATGAACCGTGCAATCGAACTTGCGCGGCACGGGCGCATCTCAACCCTAGGCATCAGCCCGGACAGACCGGATACGGCATTTGGCTATATCGAAGCCGATGGTGAAAAAGTTGTTCGTTTCGTTGAGAAACCGGACGCCGAGACAGCCAAGTCCTATGTCGCCTCCAAACGTTTTTTCTGGAATGCCGGCATCTTTTGCTTCAAGGTGCAGGTCATGCTCGATGAAATGGCCTCACATTGTCCAGCGGTGATTGAGGCGGTTCTCGAAAGCTACGAGAATGGCACGGTCACTCGCTGCGAGCGCTTTGCCAGCATCGAACTCTCGGCCGAGCATTTCGCCTTAGCTCCGCGCATCTCGCTCGACCGGGCGGTGATGGAAAAGACGGGCAATCTCGCCGTCATTCCGTGCGAGATGGGGTGGAACGACATCGGTTCCTGGAACGCAATGGCCGATCTTATCGCCCCTGACGAGAGCGGGAACAGGATTCGCGGTGATGTCCATATGGTGGATACCGTCGACAGTTATATCAGCTCGGACAAACGGGTCATCGGAACAGTTGGCGTGAGCGGCTTGGTAATTGTCGATTCTCCAGATGCGTTGCTCGTCGCGTCCCGCGATCGCGTCCAGGACGTCAAGAAACTCTTCGAAGGGCTCAAGGCGTCAGGACACGAAGTGCATTTACTTCACAACACGGTGCACCGGCCCTGGGGTACCTATACGGTGCTTGAGGAAGGCGAGCGCTTCAAGATCAAGCGCATCGAAGTTAAGCCCGGCGGGCGCTTGAGCCTGCAGATGCATTATCATCGCTCCGAGCACTGGGTCGTGGTCAGCGGCACGGCCAAAATAGTCAATGGCGACCAGGAGCTACTCCTGGCCACCAATCAATCCACATATATCCCTTGCGGCTACAAGCATCGGCTCGAGAATCCGGGCAACATTGGCCTGGTGATCATTGAGGTCCAAAGTGGCGAATATCTCGGCGAAGACGATATCGTGCGCTTCGACGACATATACGGCCGCAGTTGACAGCCAGACGACCCAGCGGACCACGCCAATCACGTACAAACGAGAGTATTGATGACGAAAACAGCTTTGATAACCGGGGTCACCGGGCAAGACGGCGCCTACCTGGCAAAGCTTCTGCTCGCCAAAGGCTACGAAGTCCACGGACTCGCGAGGCGATCAAGCACCGCCGACGTGAACACCACGCGCCTAAAGTGGCTCGGCATCGAAAACGATGTCCGGATCGTCGACGGAAACCTGACGGATTTGTCTGGCCTCGCCCGAACGATCCGCGCCGTGAGGCCGCACGAGGTTTACAATCTTGCTGCCCAGTCCTTTGTCAAATCATCTTGGCAGCAGCCGATCCTGACGGGGAATGTCACCGGCATAGGTGTCACCAATGTCCTTGAGGCGCTCCGCCTGGAATCGCCAGAGGCCCGTTTTTACCAGGCTTCCTCGTCGGAAATGTACGGCCTCATCCAGGAGCCCATGCAATCGGAGACTACGCCTTTCCATCCCCGCTCCCCCTACGCGGTGGCAAAGCTCTACGGCCACTGGATAACGATTAACTATCGGGAGAGCTTCGGGCTGCATGCATCGAGCGGCATCTTGTTCAATCACGAATCGCCACTTCGCGGCATTGAGTTCGTTACCCGCAAGGTCACCGATGCGGTCGCGCGCATCAAGAAAGGCATGGCCAAGGAATTGCGGCTCGGCAATATCGATGCCAAGCGCGACTGGGGTCATTCGAAGGACTATGTCCGCGCCATGTGGCTGATGATGCAGCAGGATCAGCCGGACGACTATGTTGTCGCCACAGGCAGAACGACGACCGTGCGCGACATGTGCCGAATCGCATTCGAACATGTTGGGCTCAACATCGATGATCATCTTGTCATAGATCCGCAATTGTTCAGGCCGGCCGAAGTCGAGATCCTGCTCGGAAACCCTGCCAAGGCAAAAAAGAAGCTCGGGTGGGAGGCAACGATCTCGCTGGAAGATATGATCCGGGAAATGGTTGACGCCGATCTCGAACGTCACAGCAAACCCATTGGGAGGTGATTTGACCCAGAAAGCCCCCGTCGCGGTATTGTTGATATGACTCATCGCATCCTGATAACCGGGGCAAGCGGGTTCGTCGGCTCGGCACTGGTGCAGTTGCTGGAGCGGGATCACACTGAATGCAAAGTGTTTGCATTCGGACAGGGCCAAGGACAGAAGCATGTCGTGGACCTGCAGGATATGGAAGCCGTGGACAAGGCCGTCCGTGAGGTACAGCCCAGCGCGGTCGTCCACCTGGCGGCGGTCGCCATGCCTGCCGAGGCAAACAACGCTCCGCGGCATGCCTGGAACGTCAATGTCATGGGGACGATGAATCTCGCCGAATCCGTGATGCGACACACGCCGCAGGCGCGGTTCGTCTATGTTGGCAGTTCGGAAGCCTATGGCGCCTCGTTTAAGAGCATTGACGGCCCGGTAACCGAGACAGCCCCCCTTCTGCCGACGACGGTTTACGGCGCCACCAAGGCAGCTGCGGATCTGATGATCGGCCAGTTGGCCTATGACGGGCTGCGCGCAGTTCGCTTTCGCCCGTTCAACCATACCGGCCCAGGTCAATCCGATGCCTATGTGGTGTCCGCCTTCGCACGCCAGGTTGCTGAGATCGTGTCGGGCAAAAAGGAGCCGGTCATCTATGCCGGAAATCTCGAAGCAAAGCGCGACTTCCTGGATGTGCGTGACGTCGTGCGGGCCTATGCGATCTCGGCGACGCTGGACCTGGATGTCGATCCGGACCACGTCTATAATCTCGCATCCGGCCAGCCTCGGAAGATCCGAACCATCCTCGACATGCTTATCGCGAAGTCGGGGATCGACATCGAAGTGCGTGTCGATCCGGACAAGCTTCGCCCGAATGACATTCCACTGGTGTGGGGTGATGCGTCAAAGGCACGCGGCAGGTTGAATTGGAGCCCACTGGTGCCAATCGAACAGACAATAACCGACATTTTCGGATATTGGCACCAGAGATGCAACGCCGGCTGAACGACCAGCGTGCAAAGGACCCAAGCATATGTTTCAAAGCCTGTGGCAGTATCGCCATTTCATCGTTTCCTCCATCAGAGGTGATCTGAAGGGGCGATTCGTGCGCTCGCGCTTGGGAGGGCTATGGTTCATCCTTCACCCGCTGGCACAGGCGCTGATTTTCTCGATCGTGCTCTCGGAAGTTCTCAAGGCGCGGCTTCCGGATACGGAAAGCCCGGCAGCCTATCCGATCTACCTTCTGTCCGGCCTAGCCGCGTGGACGCTGTTCAGCGAGATACTCATGCGCAGCATGACAGTCTTCATTGAACAGGCCCCAGTGATGAAGAAAATCGCGTTTCCCCGTCTCTGCCTGCCTATTATCGTGGGCGGCACAGCACTCATCAATCACCTGCTGCTGCTTTTCGCCATTTTCGTGATCTTTGTTTTCCTCGGACATATGCCGGGCCGCACATTGGTCCTGCTGCCTGTCGGAATCGTGCTCATCGCGGCAATAGGTTTCGGTCTCGGCGTCATCCTGGGCGTGATGAACGTGTTCATGCGCGACGTCGCGCAGGTCATGGCAATCGTATTGCAACTCTGGTACTGGCTGACGCCGATCGTCTACCCGGCCAACGTATTGCCGGAAAACTACGCCTTTGTGCTCAAGCTGAACCCGATCGCGCCGGTGGCGACGCTGTACCAGGACGCATTATTATTCAATCGCTGGCCGAGTGCGGAAAGCCTGATCATGCCGGCGGCTTTGGGACTGCTGAGCATGGCCTTCGCGATCGTATTCTTTCGGCGCGCAAGCCCTGAGCTTATCGACGTGCTATAGTTATGACCGTGCTTTCCGTCAGTCATCTGTCGAAATGCTATGCAAACTACGCGAGCAACCTCGAAAGGTTCGCCGGCTGGTTTGGCGCGCCGGTCACACCCACGGAGGAATTCTGGCCGGTCAGAGACATCTCCTTTTCCCTTTCATCGGGAGAGGCGCTCGGTCTCGTCGGGCAGAACGGCGCCGGCAAGAGCACGCTTCTGAAGCTGATCACTGGAACGGTTCGGCCGACCAGCGGGGCGGCGCATGTCAGCGGCCGCATCAGCGCCATCCTGGAACTCGGGCTTGGCTTTAATCCCGAGTTCACCGGACGGCAGAACGCCTTCCATGCCGGCGGCCTGATGGGACTTTCACAGGCGCGCCTGAGAGAACTCATGCCGCATATCGAGGATTTTGCCGAAATCGGCGAATTCTTCGACCAGCCACTGCGAACCTATTCGAGCGGCATGCAGGCGCGCCTGGCCTTTGCCCTTGCCACCGCCGAGAGGCCAGACGTCCTGATCGTTGACGAGGTGCTTTCGGTTGGCGACAGCTATTTCCAGCACAAGAGTTTCGACCGGATTCGGGGCTTCAAGGCGGCAGGCACGTCGATTATTCTCGTCACCCATAGCATGGGTGACGTAAGAACACTTTGCGACAGGGTGATCCTGCTCGACAAGGGGCATGTGCTTAAGGACGGGCAGCCCGACGAAGTGATCGATTATTACAACGCTCTGATCGCGGCCAAGGAGAACGAGAAGCTGACTGTGGAACAACGACGCGAAAAGGACGGCTGGGTGTTCACAAGGTCAGGGACGCTTCAGGTGAAGACGTCGGCGCTGGAACTTGTCGACGCCGATAGTCGCGAGCCCGTGAAGCTCGCACGCGTGGGGCAGTCCCTGGTGCTGAGTCTGGTGGCGAAAGCGGAAGTGGATGTCCCCCGGCTCGTGCTTGGCCTCATGCTGCGCGACCGCACCGGCCATGTCGTCTGGGGCACTAACACCTGGCACACAAAGCAGGTACTCCAGAACGTCAGGGCCGGTGAGGAGATTGAATTCCTGCTGCCTTTCACCTGTAACCTGGGTCAAGGCTCCTATTCCTTCACACCCTCGCTGACCAATTCAGACACGCATCTGGGTGAAAACTACGAATGGCAGGACAACGCACTGGTCTTCGACGTGATAAACGTGGCCAACCCATTCTTCATCGGAACGACTCCGCTCGACGCCCGCTTCGTCATACGCGAGATTGCTGAATGAACGAACTCGAACGGGCGATAATGACGAGCAGTTGCCTCGATTGTGCCGGCATCCCGAAGGTGCCGGACGCGGGGCGCATTCTAGAAACGCCGGACGGCCCGGCCCAGATCATGCACAATGGCTTGCGGGTAAAAGCGGGCGGATATCACGGCGACTGGATGGCGCAGATCATCCGCGCCTTGCGCGGCCATCACGAGCCGCAGGAAGAGTTGGTCTTCCACCATATCCTGCGCTATGCGCGCCAGCGTTCGCTGATTGTGGAACTGGGCGCCTTCTGGAGCTACTATAGCCTTTGGTATTTGCATGAAATCGCCGGCGCATCGGCCATCTGCATCGAGCCGGACCCGAACAATCTGCAACTGGGCCGAGACAACACCCGTTTGAACCGGTTCGAAAATCGCATCGGCTTTCACAATGGCTGTGTCGGCGGCAAGAGTCTCGAAAGCGTTGAACTGCGTTGTGAATCAGACGGCAAGGTTCGCACAGTGCCCTGTTTCGATATGGCCGCCGTAGCCAATCTGGCGAACGGCCGGACCATCGAACTCCTGCATATGGACACACAGGGCGCGGAATTGCCCTTTATCGGCTCAATGGCGGCAGCGGCGGAACGCAAGCAGGTGAGGTTTGTGGTCGTGTCGACGCACCATGCAAGCATGTCCGGCTCGCGAACCACGCATTCTGATTGCAGGGAAGCGCTGCTGGATCTCGGCGCGTTCGTCTTGGCTGAGCATGACGTACAGCAATCCTATAGCGGCGACGGACTGATCGCGGCAAGCTTCTTTCCCGAAGACCGTCGCATCGAGCTTCCGCCCGTGTCGCTGAACAAGGCCTCCCTTTCACTGTTTCCCGACCGCTGATGATCATCTCATACGCGCAGAATTTCGAAGACGTGATCTTGTGGCGCGCCCTCAAGTCAGTCGAGCACGGCTTCTACATCGACATCGGCGCCCAGGACCCGGTCGTGGATTCGGTCAGTCTTACCTTTTACGAGCACGGATGGCGCGGCGTGCATGTGGAGCCTTCCGCCGCCTATGCCGCGAAAATCCGCGACGCACGACCCGACGAGGAAGTGATTGAGGCCGCGGTCGGAACAGGGACGGGTCCCCTGACCCTCCACGAATTTTCGGGGACGGGCCTCAGCACCGGAGATCGCGCCGTTGCCACGATGCATGCCGAAGCCGGATTCGAAATGAACGAGGTTCTGACGCCGGTCGTCAGCCTCCAGAAGCTCCTGGATCTCTACGCCGAAAGAGAAATTCACTGGCTCAAGATCGACGTCGAGGGCATGGAGGCGGCTGTCATCGAAAGCTGGGGCCCTTCCCCTGTGCGCCCCTGGATCGTCGTGGTGGAGAGCACCGTGCCGCTTTCGACAGAACAGAGCCACGAAGGATGGGATCCCCGCCTGAAGAGACTCGGATATGTTTTCGTCTATTTCGACGGCTTAAATCGCTTCTATGTTAGCAAAGACCATCCGGAGTTGAAGGCCTCGTTCGGTCCGGGGCCGAATTATTTCGATGATTTTGTTTTGCCTGCTTCCACCGCATCCAGAATGGTTGAGCCGATGAGGCAGGAGTTAGCCACCCGCGACATCGAGATCGCACGCCTCAACCAACACATCGTCAACACCGCCGAGCAGACGGACGCTGCCCAGGCGGCCATCCACGAGCGCGACATCGAGATCGCACGCCTCAACCAGCACATCGTCAACACCGCCGAGCAGACGGACGCTGCCCAGGCGGCCATCCACGAGCGCGACATCGAGATCGCACGCCTCAACCAGCACATCGTCAACACCGCCGAGCAGGCAGACGCTGCCCAGGCGGCCATCCACGAGCGCGACGCCGAGATCGCCCGCCTCAACCAGCACATCGTCGACACCGATGGCATCCATACGGAGCATCTGACGACCGGACAGGCCGACACTCAGGCACGTGATGCCGAAATCGCCCGCCTTCACCGCCATATCGCGAACGCGGACGCTACAAACACGACACAACTGGCTGAGCGTGACGCCGAAATTGCCCGCCTTGGCGCCCTGGCCAATACGCTTCGGAGTTCGACGTCGTGGCGGCTCACGGCACCTGTCAGAGGAACAAGGCACATGATCCGGGCGACGATACGGTGGCCCAACGACATGGCGCACGCTTCGAGGGCAAATGTCAGACTTATGATGCAGCACGGGCTGCTGTGGCTGCGCCGAAGGCCCGGTGCGGCCACTTTTGTCCAGCGCGCGGTACGATTTGCACCGCCGCTCGAACGCCATCTCCTGGCTTTCGCGCGGGCAAACGGCGGCTTTATCACCACCGACACGACCTGGGCGCTCGAACCGGACCCTGTTGTCCTCAACAAGTGGCGCAAACGTCTCACGAGCGGAAAGCCGGCATGACCAGAGCACCGCCATTGAGACTCTGGGTCGACGGCCAATGTCTGCAGACGGCCAGCCGGCATCGCGGAATCGGACGCTACGTCCTCGATTTACTGCGCGCCCTTTCGACCCATGAAAGCGGTATCGAACTGCTGGTTTCGCTTAACGCCGCCATGCCTGAAGCAGCGATCGCCGCGCGATCGCTGCTTTCGGGCATCGTTCCACCGGACCACATTCATACCTGGCACGGGAGAGTCGAAGGGGGCGAAGCCAGCTTCGGTTACACGACATGGCGTAACCGAAGCGAAACGGCCCTCATCCATCACGTCAATCAACTCAGTCCGGACATTGCCCTATCCGCCAGCCCGTTCGAGGGCTCCTTAGACCCCGCGGTTCCGTACCCGGGCGGCACATTGGCGGCGATCGGAACGGCAGCCATATTCTATGACGCGATCCCTTTCAGGTTTCCCGACAAATACATTCGCGATCCCCGCCAGAAAGAGTATTTTGATCGCCGCCTTTCCAGCTACAGGAATTTCGATCTGGTGTTCACCATTTCCGAATTTTCCTCCCAGGAATTTCGGCACTTTGTCGAAACGCCGAAAGATATATGCATAGGGGCCGGGATATCTGAAAACTTTGTCAAGCTTATCAATGCCGTTGACGGAATATCAATTTACGGAAAATATATTCTTTATGTTGGTGGACTGGATTGGCGAAAGAATATTGATATAATACCGAACGCCTTCAGAAGCCTTTCCAGTGATCTACAGGAATGTTTGAAATTTGTCGTTGCGGGCGATATTACGCCTCAGGGAATCGCTGAGTACAGCAACCTCTGGCAATCCCATGGCCTGCCGGCCGACCGGATCGTATTTGCAGGCTCTGTCGATGACAAAACGCTGGTTCGTCTCTACAAAGGCGCACTGGCGCTGGTCCAGCCTTCATTCATGGAGGGCTTCGGACTGACCGCGCTGGAAGCAATTGCCTGCGGAACGCCCGCGATCACGGCCAAAGCGGGCGCGCTACCCGAAGTTGTCGGAGCCGGTGCCCTGCTGTTCGATCCGGCGTCGCCGCTGGACCTTGCCGAGAAAATCGAGGCGGTAGCGGCAGGCGAACTCAACGCGAGGAAACTGAAGAAACTGGCGCGCGACAGAATCGACACGTTTAGCTGGCGAAAGGTCGCAGATCGCCTCGTTCAGGGCCTGCAAGGGCTCGACTGGCAGCCGGCTTCGCCGGCCCCCCGACTAGTCGAGGCGCTTGGCGTCAAGAGACGAGAAGAACAGGACGTGTCGACCTTGATGGCTCTCGCCGAGCCCGAGACCAGAAGGCCGCGGCTGCTGGTGGACGCGAGCGCGACGCTGCTTGAGGATCACCGGACCGGCATTCAACGCGTGGTTCGGCGGATCTGTGAAAGTATGTTCCCGCACGGAGCGAGGGACGAAAGCAAATATATCTCATTCTGCGACGACGAATCCGGCTGGTACTTCGCAAGGGAGTGGACGGGACGCCCGCCTTTGAAACAGCGGTCGAACCGGCTCCGGCCACAGGCCGGCGACACTGTCCTGATGCTCGACAGTTCCTGGCTTTTTCATACCATCCATCCGGCGTTCCTTCGTCCGATCCTGATCAAGGGCGGCGACGTTGTCTCCTGCCTCTACGACACGATCCCCCTGCGCTCGGCCGCCTTCTGCCACGAGGGCATGCCGCCGGCGTTCAGTGCGTGGTTTCAGACCGCGCTTACGTATTCCACCGGCTTTGTTTGCATCTCACGCGCGGTCGCCGATGAATTGCTGGATTTGCTGGCCGGCATCGGGTTTCCGCGGCGAATGAAGGTCGGCTACTGGCAGCTTGGCGCGGATTTCGCCAGCGGCGTAGCGAAACCGGTTCGGCAAACCGAGAGGAGTTTGATGCGTCCTCGCTTTCTGATGGTGGGGACACTAGAGCCACGCAAAGGTCATCGCGTTGCCCTGGATGCTTTCGAAGCCTTGTGGGCCGACGGTTTCGACATCGAGCTCGATATCGTTGGAAGGACCGGCTGGGGCATCTCGCATCTTGTCAAGCGCATCACGCACCACGCCGAGTTCGGCAAGCGCCTGCACCTGCACGCGCAGGTCGAGGATGGCGATCTCGGCCGCCTCTACGGCAATTGCGACGCCTTGATCGCGGCCTCCTTTGCCGAAGGTTTCGGCCTGCCCCTCGTCGAGGCGGGCCATTTCGGCAAGCCGGTGCTGGCCAGCGACATTCCTGTGTTTCGCGAGGCGGGCAAGGGAGCAGCGGAGGCGCATTTCTTCGAGGTCGGCTCACCGGCAGCGCTGGCGTCGGAGGTCAGAGCGTTCCTGAAGCGCGTGCCTGCCGCGAAGGCCCCTGACGGATCGTGGCCGACATGGTCGGAAAGTGCTGCCCAACTGCTAGATGTCGTCGTTGGGCAGAATTGGTACAAAATCTACGAGCCAGGATCGCCCAGGCCGTTCGCGCCGCTGACTGACCTTGGCGAGACACGGATGACATTCGCCTTGCAGGAAGGTCAGCGCGCCCACTATCTGGAACTCGTGGAAGGGCCGCACGGGACCGATGACGGCGCGGCATTGAAGATCGTCGCCAAGGTGACCAACCTGTCGGGAACAGTCTGGTCGAGCCAAGGGGCGGATGACGGCAGCCTCCGCATGGTTCTCAGCTACCATATTGTCGACAAGGATGGATTCGTCCTGGAATTCGGCGGACCGCGAAGCGCGATACCTTTCGTCCTTATACCAGGCGACACACACTACATGGCCGTCAACGTTCCCGTGTCATGGAAGGAGCGCGGCGCCGCATTCGTCGATATCGAGCTCGTCCAGGAAGGCGTCAGCTGGTTCGGCCCTCCCCTGCGCGTGCCTCTGTAACGGGCGCGCATGGCTTCCACCAGAAATGTGCGTGCATCGGCAAAAATGATGATCCAGACCCGAAGGCAGGACGTATGATCACCCGCAGCGATGTCATCGCCGGCTACAAGGAACTCCTCGACCGGCTGCCGGAATCGGACGACGTGATTTCGATGCAGCAGGCGGCCCACGAGACGGTGGATGCCTTTCGAGCCAACATCCGGCAATCTTGCGAATACCAGGCGAAGAACGGCGGCCGGCCGAACGATCCGGCTCCATCCACCCAGCCATCTGCCTGGAAAGGCGGCAAGACGATCACTCCCGACAACCTCGACGCCTTCATCGCCTATTCCGACAGTCTCGGGCCGCCAAGTTCCCCGCAGGTCGAGCACTTCTGGCGCGGCATGAAATACGTTCCCAGCGCCAGGGTGAGCGAGAGGCTGGACCCGTTCGGGGAGGAATATGTTGCCGGTCAGGTAGCCGTCTACCGGGAGATCGCGCGGCGCGACGTCGACCAGCAGGTAAACGAGCTGACCGACTTCGTGATGGCGGACCACATAGCCGGCGCAAATCCCTATACCCATCAGCCGCCAGTTTCGGTGGCGCTGCATGTCGGACGCGTGTCGCGAGCCATCGAGCGCTCGGGGCTGCAGATCGGCGATCACGTTCTGGACATGGGCTGCGGCTGGGGCACCAGTTGCGAGCTCATGGCATTCTGTGGACTTGAAGTGACCGGCCTCGATATCAATCCGCGGTTCATCGAACTGGTCAACACAAGGGCAAAGCGGATCGGCCACAAGGTGGGGGCGGTACAAGGCAGCTTCGAGAGCATTCCCGGCGACAGGCTATACGACGCCGCGCTCTACTATGAAAGCCTCCACCATGCGGTAAAACCGTGGGAGACGCTCTCGCTGGTCCATAATAGGCTGAAACCCGGCGGCAAGCTCATGCTGGCGGGCGAGCCGGTCAACGATATCTGGAAGTACTGGGGCATTCGCACTGACCCGCTGTCCGTCTATTGCATCCGCAAGTTCGGCTGGTTCGAGAGCGGCTGGAGCGCCGACTTCATCTCGAAATGCGTGAAGCGGTGCGGGTTCGAGATTGAGCATTTCGAAGTCGAACCAGGCTCAATCGGCTGGATCATGATTGCCAGCAAACGGGGTTGAATGCCTCTAAGCTTCATTGTAATTAATTTGAATCAATCGCGATTTCGTTTAGGCCGAAACCAAGAATTCTGTCGTCTGTAGAAAGGCCTAGTTGCACAGGCGATCTCGACTTTTCAATAGTTAATTTGATTATTACTTCGCTACCAGGCAACAGATTTTCTTGAACCTCGAAGCTAGCTTCAATTCTCGGTTGTTGAGCCGTAAAATTCAGAGACCCTATAGGTTGGCCGGCAACTGAGATTGTCACTGTTTGCGTTGGATCCTGAGGCGGAAGGAAGGCTATGCCGGCGATCCGAAGCTTGGCCGGTCTTCCCGGCTTGGAGACTCGTAGTGAAAGCGTTGCCGTGGGCTTTTCGGTCCAGACGCCCCACGCTTCCGGAGTGTGCCAGCCGGTCAACAGACGGTAAGGCTGGTTCGAAACCTGCGCCACTTCAGCCGGCGGATCGCAGGCGTCGGCCGAACCGCGCACGAGCAAGCGCGCGCCGCCAGGCAGAAGACCGATGCAGCCATACCCCGGCTTTGCGGCATCGTGCGGTGCAATGACCGCATCACCATTGTCGGTGTCCTGTTGCGACAGGTCGATGGATGGTGGCATCCGCTCGTGCAGCACGAAATTGTCGAACAGCGTGTCGGCATAGGTCGTGGCAGCGACATCCCAATAGATCTCGCCGGACACCCTGGAAAACAGCGCTCTTGAATACTCGATCTCGGCCAGTCTTGCGCGGTGGTTAGCCCATGCGTCACGCTTTTCTGCGAAACCGAAGACGGCGGATGCTCCTAACACTGTTGCGACCGCAACCCTTGGTCCGGCTTGGTAAAGCATCCCGCTGACCGTGAGCGCCACCAACGACAACAGCAGCAGAATCTGGACAAGCGTCAGTTCACCCCAAACCGCCGTCGAGCCAGGTATATTGACGCTTATCACGCCGGCGGTTTCGTAACCTAAGGAAAGCAGGTAGGTTCCGACCGCCAAGGCAAGAACCGTCGCCCCGACAACCACCCGGGCATTGCGATAGCCGACGCCGCCGATCGCCGCGCATAACCCAAGCCAAACGAAGAAGGTCGAGACACTATCATTGTAGCGGCCATAGATGACGTGATCGATCCGGCTGAATTCAACCATCTGCGCCACGGAAGCGGCAAACACCGCCGCGCAGGAGAGCAGAGCAAAGAGCAGAGTGGCGGTGACGCCGGGCCTTTCCCTGATCAGAGACCAACAGGAAATCAGTCCGATCAAATAGAGACCGAAGCTGATCGTGACCTGCATCCATGCCTGTCCCAAAGCGACGGCCAACGAGCGGCGCACGCCGTCCTCCGACAGCACCGATTCGAACAACTGGCCGAGCGCCTGCGCGTCGCTTCTGCCGTCGCCGAAGGTCAGCACCTGCATCCGCGTGTCGATCGCGGATATCAGCATGACAGCGGCGACGAGAGCAACCACAAGCAGCAACGCGGCATAGGTCGATGCGATCTTTTTATGCGACTTGGCGATATAGAGCATGAAGGCGGTGACCGCGACGACACCCGTGGCGCGCGGGTGAAGCGCATATAGCCAGCCGATCGACGCCACCAAGGCAATCCAGTCGATCGTCCGTGCCGTGCGCCAGGCGCGCGCGAACAGATAAATCGACACAAGAAAGAACAGCCGGAACGATGTTTCCGGCCAGGCCAGCGCGTTCTGGTAAAAATAAGCAGGCATCACGGCGACGATGAACGCTGCGGCCACGGTTTTCCAATTACGCTCGAAGCCGATTTCCTTGGCGATTGCCATGAGCGCGATCGGCACCAGCGCCGACATCAGGCAGCTGGTGGCGACCGCCAGCCTGTAGGTCGTTTGGATGGTCTCGCCGATGACGAAGGCCGGCGTCAGCAGCAGCCCCTGGCCGAAGCGGTAGCCACCGATACCGCCGAAAGGCGAGAGGCTTTCGCCGGCAAGCAGCTTGGCGAAGGTGAGGTACGCGATTTCGTCGGTGATGATGGGAGTGGTGAGGTCGCGAAATACAAATGCCAGTGCTGCGAACAGGGCAATCGAGCCGATGGCGGTCCAAGGCCACAGAACGCGATGCGAGGACATCTCTAGAAGTCGGGGCAAGTAGATGATGGGATCATGCCGGGCGGCTCGTGATTTAGCGCGTCTTCCATGCGATGGCTAACAAGATTTGGTTTCGAAACACGCCGCGTTTTTAAGTAAGCTGAAATTGTCGTCAAGCCTCCCGCCAAGACTACCGTCAACATTTTTTTCGCGAGAAAGCCCATCGACCATCCTTGCCACTGCCAGCGGCGGCTTTCAAGTCCCATGCCCAACCCACAGCGGCAGCTGACACGAGCGCGATTTTTCAAAGAGAACACGACCCGTCAGGACGCTGCCGACCACCGTCTCAATCCTCGCTCCGCGGGCGCTGCGGCTTTTACACAGCGCCCGCGTTGCGCCAGCCTTGGACGCCATCCACCTGAATTTGCGGTCGCCCATCCGGCAATCCGATAATGGCCGGCCGTTCCATCTCAAGCTTCCAGCCCCGGCTTAGAAGTGTGCTCATGATCCGCCCCTCGATCTGGCGCGAATGGGTGCCGATGACGATGTAGCGGACGAATTTGTTGAGATCGCCGATAGCGGCTTCGACAAAGTCCGCCTCGCCGCCCTGGATATCGATGTGCAGGAGATCGACCGGCTCGCCCTTGACTATCTCGGCCAGGGAGAAGGCAGGAAGTTGCTGATAATGCCCGGACGCTGAAGCCTCCTTGATCTGCTCCGCCGTTGCACTCAGGATCGGCTCCGAGCCCCAGGACGCGCCGGCATTTTCAACCACGGGAAAAAGCGCCACTCCCCTTTCGGGAGCGGCGACGCCGTGGATGATGCGGAACTCGTCGCCGGAAAAGCCATTGGCCGCCATCGCTTCATGGGCGTAGGCGACGTGCTCGCTGTCGCCTTCGATGCCGATCAGTTCGACGGCAAGTCCTTTGTGGCGCGCGGCGGCGCCGGTATTGATCAACCAACACCCCCAGCCGCAGCCAAGCTCCACCACGCGGAAGCACCCCGAAGCGAGGTCGACCGCCCTGAGCGCGGCCGCCCACTCCGCAATATCGGCGTGCCAGTTGGCGGGAATCGGTATTGGCTCAAGAGTGCCCGCTCTGCCGTCGAGAATGCCCGGAAAAAATCGAGGCGACACTTTGACACCGAGAAAGTTCGTGACGTAGGACGGATTTGCCGTCAGATCATTCCTGGCATGTCTGTTGATCGTATCGATCGCATCGAAGCTGCAGTTGTAGTGAAAGAATACACTGCCAGGTTCCGCTCCCTCCGATCGCAACTGGTCGTTTTGCTGCCGTAGCAGATTACGCTCCGCCAAAAGATTGGCGCGATCCTGCCAAAGCCTCCTGATCTGCGGTATTTTGAGCGCAGCGGTCTTAAGCATTGTTGCTGTCCCTTGGAGGCGCTGGAACGCCCGCCCGATAGAATCGACCGGCGATCAGCCCGCCGGCGAAAAAGAGAAGATCGCCCAGGACGGTGATCGTTCGCCCGATCACCACCGCCAGGAGAATGACCGGACTGAGGCTGAGCCCGCCGAGCAAAAAGAGCAGAACAGCCTCCCGGACGCCGAGGCCGGCGGGCGCACCGGGGGTCACAAGCCCCACGAGCCATGCCAACACATAAGCACCGGCTACCACCGGATAGAGCGCGAAATCGTGGAACCCGCCCGCAAGGCCGAAAGCTGCCGCAAACACCAGACCTGACAGCGTGAGAAAGCCGAGATAGAAGACAGCGGCAACGCGGAATACAGCGCCGCCGAGGCGGCCAACCAGCCATAGCGCGATCGTCACCGTCGCGGCGAAAGAAATCCACCCGAGATAGTCCGGAGTACCGACCAGCGGCAGCAGAAGCGGTGCAAAGAGTGCTCCACCGACAACGAGGACGGCCAGTTCGTACGCGGTCGACTTGGCGAGCGGCCCGTTGCCGATGCCTACGGCCACGCCAATGGCCTGCCGCCCCGCGAACTGGAAAATATTGCCCGGGACATATTTAGCGAGTTGCGAGATCGCATAGGCGTGAATTGCCCAAGCCCGAGAAACGGGAACACCGAGATGGTCGAGAAGCCGCTGCCAGCCAAGAGCCAGAAGCAGGTTCGATGCTCCATACAAGCTGGCCAATGCTGCCAATGCGGCATAATCTCCAGCCTCCAGCTTGCGAAAATCGATCTGTCCGGCGTAGTGGCGGAGCCTGATCCCCACGAAAATGACGCCTGCCAGCCCGAGGAATGCTCCGGTGCGATTGAGCCAAATCCTGGCGCTCGGGCTGAGCACCACCGTCAATGCCTTTTCTTGGACTTGCAGTGTATCATCGTCCATGGAAGCGGCGACAGGATTTCAACCACATCAAAGAACTGCCCCGCCAACGAGACGAAACCGCGCTGCGACCAGTGCTGCAGATGGCCGGGCGTGTTTCCCAGAGCCGATACATATTTCCCACGCGCCAAATTCAGTACGCGCCAAAGCGGCTCCCGAGGTACGCTGAGGATAAGGTCCGAGCTAACGATGCGCTGCAGTGCCCGCAGCGCTTCTTCCGGCTCCTCGAGATGTTCCATCACCTCGCAGCATACAATCAAATCAGCGCTGTCGCGCTCCGGCGTCACCTCGTAGATGCTGCGGACGGCGAAGCGCCCAGAATCCAGATCGCGCCCGCGCGCGTTCTCCTTTGCCATTCCTATAATTTGCATGGAGAAGTCGCTGCCGCGCGCATCGATGCCCTTGCTGATCCAGCGCATGACCCAGTAGCCTTCCCCGCATCCGACTTCATGAACGGTGCGTGGATTGGTCTTGGACACAAGGCCGGACAACGCGTTCTCGAAACCCTCCACCATCCAGCGGGCGATCGGGTTTCGCGTGCCGTATTTGTCATAGGTATTGCCAATGACGATACCGTTCTCTGCCTGTCCACCTGCTATCTTCATCCGCTCAGGCCGCTTTCTTGCTACCCCGATTGGGAGTCCTGACGCCCTCTCCCTGGGTCGAACGCTGCGTATAGCGAATATCTTCAAGGAGCTTGCGATTGGCAGCTATCACATCGGCCAGGAAGGCGACGAGAAGGGACTGGAAACCCATTGTCATGAGCACACCCGCCAAGACAACCGACTGTACGTGGCCACTAATCCCTTCAGTCAGATAGAAATAAAGAAAGCGCAAGCCGATTAGAAACCCGAGACCGAAAAGAAGCGCCGCGATCCAGCCGAAGAACCGTGCCGGCTGATAGATGACGAAGATGCGAACGATGGTGAAGATCGAACGCTTCAGATAGGAAGGAATGCTCTTCACCAGCCTTGAAGGTCGCAAATCGCCATTGACGCGGATTGGCACTGACACCACACGCATGTTCTTGCGCCCGGCCTGGATAATGGTTTCCAGCGTATAGGTATAGTTGTTGAACACGATCAGGCGCTGGGCAGCGTTTCGCGAGATGGCACGAAAGCCGCTCGGCGCATCGCGCACATCTGTGCCGCTGGTGACCCGAACCACCCAGCTGCCGATTTTCTGTAGGAGCTTTTTGATCGGGGAGAAATGTTCTATTTCCGATATTGGCCG
Organism: Mesorhizobium sp. B2-4-17; assembly: GCF_006441275.1. Taxonomy (NCBI): domain Bacteria; kingdom Pseudomonadati; phylum Pseudomonadota; class Alphaproteobacteria; order Hyphomicrobiales; family Phyllobacteriaceae; genus Mesorhizobium; species Mesorhizobium sp. B2-4-17. The sequence goes on from NZ_VFUX01000027.1 coordinate 86,450, forward strand.
AGCGCCGATGACCATGTCCGCCCGCCCCTCTAGCACCGGGTTGACGAGAGCCGGAACGTCGGCCGCACGGTACTGATTGTCGGCATCGGTGTTGACGATGACATCCGCGCCACGTGCTAGACAGGCTTCAATACCGGTCATGAACGCGTAGGCAAGACCCCGATTGCTGGTATGTCTTACGATGTGGTCGACGCCGTTTTCCTCGGCGACCCTGACCGTTGCGTCGGTGCTTCCGTCATCGATGATCAACCATTCGACGCTGTCGAAACCTGTGACGCTCCGCGGCAGATCACTCAACGCTATCGCGAGTGTTTCGGCTTCGTTGTAGCAAGGAATCTGTATAATCAGCTTCGACAGAAGTTCGCTCTCAAATTGGGAGGTGGGACTACCGTCCATCTATCATCATCAGGCCAATGCGCAAGCGGTTTTCATCATATGAGACTGTCTTTCCGCCTTCGCGTTGCCGAATTGGCGAGATGTATGTTAGGGGCTAGACTGCAAGACGCTTTGGCGGATTGTGCTTCCAAACGCCCACCCTTACCCAAGGCGCAAATGTCCCGACTTCGCTCAGTTCATTTCCGGAAAATAGATTGAGAATCGGGATCGATGGCAGGAACCTGGGATCGACAACCGACGGGATCGCCAGGCTCGTCCACAACTCGATTAAGGCCCTGTCAGCGCTGGGTACCGATGTTTTCGTCTATGTTCCAAGCAATATCACTGCGAGCTACGATGTCCCGGAAGGCGTTTGTATCCGGACCGCTAACTTCAATGGCCCGGTTGCGCGCGTGGTCTGGGGCCAGACAGTGCTGCCCTTCCAGGCGAGTCGCGACGGGCTGGATGTACTTTGGGGGCCTTCCCATCGCCTGCCGATCCGGCTCGACCGCGGGATTGGACGGGTTGTCACCATTCATGATCTGGTCTGGCGACACGCTGCGCAGACCATGCGAACCCGCACTTGGATGGGCGACCGCCTGATGATGAGGCCCGCCTTGAGGGGCGCTGATTTCGTCGTCACGGATTCGACCGCTATGGCGACGGTTCTGGCGGCCGAGTTCCCTTGGCTGGAGACGCCGATCAGGACGGTCGCGCCGGGCACGACAGCCCTGCCGACTCCCCAGGGTTTTTCAAGCCTGGAGGCCCTCGGCGTAACCCGGCCTTACGCGCTTTTTGTCGGCACGATCGAGCCCAGAAAGAATCTTCGTACTCTGATAAAGGCCTATGGCCTTCTACCTGCAGGCACGCGGTCGTGCTGCGACCTTGTCATCGTCGGCGGCAAGGGCTGGAAGCAATCGGGCCTGGCCGACGAGGTGCGCGACAGTGGGCTCGAAACCAATGTCAGGTTCACCGGCTTCGTCAACGACTGGACGCTCGCAACGCTCTACGCGAATTGCCTGTTTCTCGCGATGCCGTCCCTTTACGAAGGTTTCGGTTTTCCAATCGTCGAGGCACAGTCGTTTGGCAAGCCGGTGCTGACGTCGACGACGTCGTCGATGCCGGAAGTCGCTGGAGACGGTGCCGTCCTTGTCGACCCGAAGGATCCCGCAGCGATTGCGAATGCATTCAATCGGCTCTGCATCGATGCCGAATTTCGTGAAAGGCTTGCTGCCGCGGCACGCGCGAATGCGGAGCGGTTTACCTGGGAAAACCACGCCAAGGGTATGCTGCAAATCTTTGAACAGGCGATCCGGCAGAGACGAAAGACGCCCGTTTGAAAGTCCTTCATTTCTTCAAGACATACTGGCCGGATACTTTCGGCGGGGTGGAACGAACGATCCACGCCATCGCCCGGAGCACGGCAAGCCACGGCGTCGAAACCCAGGTGCTCTCGTTGAGCCGCGCGCCGGAGAAAAACACCCAACCCCTGGACGGCCACATGGCTCCGAAAGCCAAACTTGATTTCGAACTGGCGTCAACCGGATTTTCGCGCGACGTCTTTCGCAAGTTCGGCGCGCTCGCCAAACAAGCCGATCTGGTCCACTACCACTTTCCGTGGCCGGTCATGGATATCGTGCATCTTCGGTCCGGCCACGGCAAGCCCGCCCTCGTCACCTATCATTCCGATATTGTCAAACAGCGGCTCATCTTGCCTTTCTACCGGCCTTTGATGATGCGCTTCCTGGGGGATGTCGACGCGATCGTGGCGACATCCCCGAACTATTTGGAGTCGAGTCCTGTTCTTAAGGCATTCAGGGCCAAATCGACAGTCATTCCCATCGGCATCGACGAGGGTGCCTATCCCGCGCCGGGCGAGGCGGACAACCTCTGGTGCCGATCAACAGTTCCGGGGCCATTCGTGCTGTTCATCGGCGTGCTGCGTTACTACAAAGGGCTGGATGTTCTGATCCGGGCCGCCGACCGGGCTCGGTGCAGGATCGTCATTGCCGGCTCGGGACCTGTCGAACGCGAACTCAGGCAACAGGCCAAGACGCTACGCCGCGACAATGTGCTTTTTCTTGGCTATGTGGCCGAGCCGCACAAGATGGCACTGCTGCACAATTGTCTCGGCTTTGTTTTTCCGTCAAACCAAAGGTCGGAGGCCTACGGGATTTCGCTGGTCGAAGCCGCGATGTGCTCAAAGCCGATGATTTCATGCGAGCTCGGAACAGGAACAAGTTATGTGAATAAGGCCGATAAGACCGGGCTTGTGGTTCCACCTTCGGACCCGACACGTCTGGCCGAAGCCATCAACCGGCTTGTCGATTCGCCGGCCGAGGCAATGAAATGGGGCCGAGCTGCGCGTGATCGGTACGCCCGTCTTTTGACTGCCGATAGAATGGGGAAAGCCTACGCCGACCTCTATTATCGATTGGGTGGCGTCCCGGCCGGCGACACGAAACCCAAAGATACATGATGAATCACAGCCGATTTCTTCATCTTAAGTGCCGTGGCAACAAAGATTGCCACCCAATCGATTCTAGCGATGTGAAACGCTAGAGCAGAATCTGATCACTCAGGCTCGTATCCTGCGGCGCAGAAGTAGTTTGTGCATTGTTCGGCGGTGAAGCGGGGCAGCGCGTCGCGGATTGCGTCCCAAAGCTCGGGGATGTTGCGTGCGGCGGCTTTCCTGAGGATCGACTTCAGCTTCGAGAAGGCATTCTCGATCGGGTTAAGGTCGGGGCTATAAGGTGGCAGGAAGAGCATTCGCGCGCCGGCCGCTTCGATCACTTGGCGGGCGGCGGTGACTTTGTGGGCGGGCAGGTTGTCGAGGGTGACGATGTCACCAGTTCGAAGCGTAGGCGCCAGTACCTGCTCGGCATAAGCGGTGAACCATTCACTCGTCATCGGTCCGTCGAGGACCATCGGCGCAGTCATGCCCGTCAGGCGCAATGCGCCTGTAAAAGCGGTCGTTGACGAGACCTGGACCAAGACCAACATGTCGCCATTCAGGGGCTGGGCGCCGGTCGGACAGCGGATCACGGCCAAGGTGCCGCATGGCCACTGGAAGACCATGACCTTCCTGGCCGCGTTGCGCCAGGACCGTGTCGATGCGCCTTGGCTGATCGACGGCCCGATCAATGGCGAGAGGTTCCTCCTCTATGTCGAGAAGGTGCTCGTCCCAACCCTGCGGCCTGGCGACATCGTCGTCATGGACAATCTCGGTTCACACAAAGGCAGGGCGGTGCGCCGCGCCATATGTGCCTTCAGTCCCATGCGCTGCGCATGGCAGCCGAGGGCGCCGCCGCCTACGAGCAGGTCGTCGGCGAAAAGTGGAAGCCGTTCGAGCGTGTCATCGAAACCCCCGGCCAGAGCGTCGACCGCAAGGCGGTCGAACTCCAGATGTCGGCCTTCGGATGAGCCACCAAGGGGGGCTTCGGCCTCGGCCGCTTCTCCCCATCGCAGAAGGGCCGATCTCCAGTGAGATCGGCCCCTTTGTCATGTCGCTATGGTGTGCCGCGCCCGCGCGGACTCAGCGGAAATTTCTTCGCATCGTCATTCCACGGATCGAAGATTGTCGCGCCGGACGGTCGCGTGTCCCGCACATTGCGCGTGACCAAATAGAGATCGAGATTGATTGCCGTTGCAGCAAGCATCGTGTCGATGACCGGCGGGGCGTGACCGCTTTCCCGCTTCACCTCTCCCGAGATCCTGCCCCAGTGTCGCACGATGTCGTCATCGAGCGACAGCACGCGCCGGCCAAACCGCTCGGCGAGCGCGTCACGCGCTGCGATGTAGCGCGGCCGGTCCTCGTGCTCGACGGGAAGGTTGTGGATGCCCTTGTCGTATTCGGCCAGGGTCAGCACGCTGATGTGGAATGTTTCCTCATCCTGACCGGCGGCCCACGTCTTTACCGAAGGCGCACCCCGTGGATTGATCAGGGCGGCCACGACGTTCGTGTCGAGCAGCCAGCCCTTCAAAGCTCGACGTCCCGGCCGCGATCCACTTCGCGTTCCAGGTCGAGCCCATCGAGATGCAGGCTTTCCATGAATGCGACAAACGGCGCGCGCGGCTTTGCCGGTGCAAGCCGGTCGAATTCCTCGACGCTCATGACAACGACAGCATCATGGCCACGCACGGTTACGCGTTGAGGCCCTTCCTCGCGAGCGTGTCTGACCACTTCGCTGAATCGTGCCTTGGCATCCTCGAGTTTCCAGCGCCCGGCCGCCGCGCGGCTGGCCGCTCGCTTTGGCTTTGTCAGTTCCGCCTGCTTGCCCATCGTTCCTACACCTAGTCAGATAGTCAGATACATAGCGCATCCTGCAACGAGTTTCCAGATCGGATGAAGGCAACGGCAGGAGAAATCCCGCTCGCGGCCCCGTTCCGGGCTTTGGTCCTGCCGGGACAGTCGGTCAGCGCAACGGCTTTGCCGTCCTCCACTTCGTTCCGGCCCATGACCACCCCGCCGCGCAGGCGCGACGGGGACCTCGGTCGGGTGCGCCCGCCTCGACCTTCCCCGGCTGACGGACCCCGCAACGGGACCGCGATCGGCTCGGCCTCCGAGGTTCCGATCTCCATGCCCAGCACCTCGCGCCGGCCGTCCGCGTTAACGCCCACCGCAATGATGACGGCGACCGAGACGATGCGTCCGCCGCGGCGCACCTTCAGATAGGTGGCGTCGATCCACAGATAGGGCCAATCACCCTCGATCGGGCGATCGAGGAAGGCTTTCACCTTGCCATCGATCTCCTCGCAGAGGCGGCTGACCTGGCTCTTCGAAATGCCGCTCATGCCCATCGCCTTGACCAGGTCGTCGACCGAGCGCGTCGAGATGCCTTGGATGTAGGCCTCCTGGATGACGGCCGTCAGCGCCTTCTCAGCCATCCGGCGCGGCTCCAGGAAGCCAGGGAAAATGCGATAGATCGCAAAGAAGCTGGTCCTAAGGCTCCTCACGGTGCCATCCCATACAAGGGCGTTGTCATCGACAGTCGGTGGGATGTTTTGTCGGAATGCCGCCAAATGCGGGAGATTGTTGACAACCTCCCTGACCTGATACGCGTCCGCATTCAATCTATCTGGTGCGATTCAAAATGCACCGTCAACTACATCGTTGCCGTGAAGCCCGGGAGGTTCATCCACGACCTTCCTTTCAACGTTGAAGATGCGGTTATCGCCGCCGCAGGCGGCCACAACGGCATCATGATTCAAAGCAATGCCGCCGAGAGCGATATCACTGTTGAGTGCCATTGGGGCGAAGGTGCCGAGGAATAATGGCGAACCTGAAATACCTAGGAGCCGATGATATCGCTCCCGCTGAGCATCATGTCACAGTGGTCACTCACGTCGATCATATGGGCATGGAAAAGGGTTACTTCTTCGACAGCGAGCGCGGCTATTACGGCGGCTCCGGACCATTTGACTGGCGCATGGAGGAAGCCTTTGCACGGGCCGAACGATATGCCCAGGATAACCGGATCTCGCTCATAGTTGTGCGCTCCAAACGGATTAACCCTTAAATGCCGTCCCGCGTTGTTCAGCGCATTCATTTTGAAAATTTCAGCGGCAACGAATTTGAACGGCTTGTCTTTGCCTATCATGTCCGCGCGGGTTGTCAGACGTTGCTTGGAATGGACAGATCGGAAGCGACCAGGGACGCGAATCATCGGTGCGGAACCGCTGATTGAGGGCAACCGCCGTACGCTGCAACTCGATAAACGCGGCTGGACCCAGCGCACTTATTTCGCGTGAACAGAGGCAGCCTGCCCCGGGCCAAAGCCCGGAATTACCTCGCGGCAGCAGTGTCAGCTACTCGGAATCGGAACGCACTGGTTGGATGCTGTGCTTCAGGACCCTTCACTCTCAGGTGCCTGTGATGGACGATGGCGAACGGTCTCATTCTGAACCGGAGACGGGTTCTTGGACAGGGCCCAACAGGCGTCTCGACCCGTCGCGCCTGCCGGAGACGGTGAGCTATTATACGCGCGACAACTATGGCGACGTGACCTGCACGCTCAACCGGCGTGGTGTGGTGGTCCGACGCACGCAGGATCTAAGCAGCGTACCGGCAATCATTGCCCTTCCCGCCAAGGTTTTCCGCGGCGTGGCCGCCTGCGCGATGGAGGATCCGGATGGAAAATTCACATCCGAGCTCAAGCTTCTGCACATCGATCCGATGCTGACGGTGCCGCTGCTGGTATCCGACGATCTCGAACTTGTTGCCGCCGACTGGCGTGTCTGGGCAGAGGCCTACCGTCTGCCTATGCTTCTGCTTGGTGCCGACGGCGTTGCCCGCACGCTTGAGGAAACGCTTGGCGCCAACATCAACGGCCTCTCACCCCAGCGACCGCAACGCGTGTCGACCATGCGCCTAGGCTTTCTAATGCTGGCCTGATGAACGAACTGACGCCGTTAGAGCATATCAGTCGACTGGTGGATCGGAAGTGATGTGACACGTGTCTCGTGTTCATTTGCTCTGCAGGGTCGATCCTCCCCACTACGTCGGTTGCTGGGAATCCCTGCTTGACTAGGATGAGGATAACGTAGACTGGGTGTCCTCTCAAAACTCCCAAGCGTCACATCACGGAACCCCGCCGAAGAATCGAACGTCCGCCATCTGGATCTGCGCCGAGAACCTGCCAATCCGCTTCCCACCCCGTCATTCCGGCCGGTAAGCGGACTGGCTGCTTCCAGGATTTGTCTCAGGTCGCGCCAATGACTGAAATTGGGCGCAGAGCAGCCGACGCTCCACGTATCAAGCTCGCTCTGCCCCAACTATGGCTATCAAGCAGTCGTGGGTCCGGCCGGCGCAAATTCGGCGGCCGTCTAGCTGCCCTTGTCCGTGTCGAGCACTGGCAATTCCTCCCCCAGGACGGTGATCAGGGCGGACACTCGGTCGCGCACCCGGGGATGCAGTTGCATCAGTCCCTCAATCAGACGCCGGCCTTCGGCGCTGACAATGAAATCGATGCGCTCATCGACTGGAACTGGCGGAGCGTCAGGGCTGGTCTGATTGCCCGGGAGACCTTCGAAGAATCGACTGACGGGAACTCCTAGCGATCTGGCGATCTCGTAGAGCATGGACGCACTCACGCGGTTCTTTGCGTTCTCGTATTTCTGGAGCTGTTGAAAGCTGATGCCTATCGATCGGGCAAGCTGTGTCTGCGATATATCCGACTGCACACGAACCAGTGCGACCTGTCGGCCGACATGAAGATCGGCGGGATGAGGACTGGTTTCGGTTTTTGGCTTCGGCGAAACTCGCAGCACGCCGGGTCGTTTCGATTCCGGCGGGGCATTTCGATGGTGCATTTACGGTCCCAGGGAGCGAGAGTTGTCGCGGAACACGTGTCAGCCGTATTTTCGCGCCGCAGGCACAGCGATGCGGCCGGTGGACCCGGAGACCGCGATATCCGTACCGAAGACCCGCGACCTGACTACAAACCCCTCAAGGATATCTCGAGCGACGTTCCCGATTGCCGCCGTGGGAACCAGCCTACCAGTTGCCGATCCGATAGACTGCGCATCGGCGCCGATGACGACGGGCAGAAGGTCTAACCCTTCAAGGCCTCCGCCCGCACCATAACGGCAAGCTGCGACGATGCTTTGCCAGACCTCCGGGGGGTCCCATTCGTTTTCGTTGGGGTGTACGTGGAAAAGGAAGTTTCCAAGGCCATAGAAGATCGGCGAGCCATTGTAGATCTCCAGCGCTTGAAGCACGGGAGCGCCGTGGCTGACGAAGAGGTCGGCGCCGGAGTCGATGCAGGACCGGGCAAAGGTCCGCACCCAAAGCGGCACGTCCTGCCAACCTGGTTCCCAATGGTGATGATGCAGATAGGCGACGACGAAATCGCCTTGCGCCGCAGACTGGCGGATAGCGGATAAATGCACTTTCTCGCTCTGAGGGTCGACCTCGATCATCCGCCCAAAACTTGCAGCTTGCGCAAACACAGTGCCGTAGAAATTGATCTCCTTGCCACTCGCGACCTCCGGCGGATCCTCCGGTTGCGCATGATTGGCCAGCTCGAACGGCGAGATCTGCAAATGTTCTCCAAGCCTCGCCAGCCTGCGGAAATGGCCGTCCGGCAACCCGAACTTTCGAACGGTCTTTAACTGGTTGACGCCAGCACGCGCTGGGCGAAAAGCCGTAGCATTCTCCGCATACATGTTGGCCGGGCCTGGCCCCGCATCGATGGCAAGAAGCGCGACCTCACGCGCTCCCAGCCGGCGGCGGCCCGGTCTAGCCGCGCCCGCCTCGTCAGCCCCAATCCCGGCGTGGAGAAATCCACGCGCTTCCACCTCCTCCAGGGTATTCAACACGCCGTTCGGGCCGAGGTCGAAAGCGTGGTTGTTCGCCAGCGCGAGCGCGTTGAAGCCGATTGCCTGCAACGCGTCCAACACTTCGGCCTTGGAATAGCCGAAGTACTTGCCCTTGGTCGGCCAACCGCCGTGCTTGCCTAGGATCGTCGACTCAAAGTTGGTGAAGACGAGGTCGCCCTGCCCCAGGAAGCGGACAATTTCGGCGAACCGTTCATGCTGGATGTTGCGGATGTCGTGCGTGATCAGGGACTGGCCGGTTACAACCGCGCAAAAATGGTCTTTCATGGGGCTCGCCTTTTGGGATTTGGGATGTCGAGCGCCGGCACGCGGCCAGCGCCACACGATGTCGAAGCCTTTGTCGCCGCTATTTGGCAACGGCCGGTGCGATGTCGGTCTTGAACCATTTGATACTCAGCGCCGTGAGCGTCCCATCCTTGGTGGCCGCGTCGATGGCCGCGTTGAACTTGGCGAGCAACTCGGTATCGTCCTTGCGCATGCCCGCGCCGACGCCAGGACCCCAGAGGCCGCCCTTGAGTTCTGGGCCGAAAAACACAGCGATCGACCCAGCCGGCGTCCCGAGAAAATCCCGCCATGTGAAAAAGTCGGCAAGGCCGCCGTCGACGCGGCCGGCGGCAAGGTCGAGCTTCAGATTGTCCAGGCTGTCATAGCTGCGAATGGTCACGACATCGCCGAAGAGATCTTTTAGCACCGCCTCCGAGTTCGAGGACCGCAGAACACCGATGGCCTTTCCGGTGAGTGCCGATCTGACGTGCTCGATGGCCGCTTTTTCCCGACTGTAGAGAGGTTGACCCTCTGCTTGGTGTCGCCGGCGTCGAGCCCCCGTTCCTTGCGCACGACGAACTGGTTGAAGCCGCCGGCGTAGGGAACTGAAAATGCGATCGACTGCTTTCGTTTCTCTGTGATCGCCATGCCGGACATGATGACGTCGAACTTGCCGACGACCAGGGCCGGAATAATGCCGTCCCAGTCCTGCGCGACAAAACTACATTTGATGTTGATGCGGCGACACAGCTCGCGTCCGACATCGACGTCATAACCATAGAGCTCGCCATTCGCATCGGTGCCGTCCCATGGCGGCGAGGCGCCTTCGGTGGCGATCGACAGCGAGCGCTCGCCCTCTGCCCGGACAGGGAAGACTGACATGAATGATGCGAGCAAAACAGCCACGGCAAAGGGTATGCGCATAGGGCACCTCGTTCGTTTTGGTTGGTGGGAATGCAGCCTGAAGCTGCACGGTCACGGCGTGGGTGTCGTGATCTTGGGTTCGCACAGCGCTGGCTTTGGTCGCAGCCTGCGTCGTGCGCCAGGAGGACCGTCGGTCGAAAGCCGCCGTTCCAGAAATTGAGTTGCTTTCACCGCGACCGAGGTAAGCGACAGATAGATCGCGCCGGCGACGATGAAGATTTCGAAGGGGGCGAAGGTAGCCGACACCATCTGCCTCGCCATGCCGGTGATCTCGAGAAGCGTCACGGTGCTTGCCAGAGACGAACCCTTGATCATGCCCACGATTTCGTTGCCGTAAGCGGGAAGCGAAATCCTGAATGCAATCGGAAAGGTGACAAGGCGGGCGGTTTGCAGACGTTTCAAGCCGAGAGCCGCGGCCGCCTCGGTGAGACCCTTCGGCACGGACTGCAGACCTCGACACAGGATCTCGGTGGTATGCGCCGCGCTGTTCAGCGAGAATGTCAGCAGGGCACACCAGAAAGGGTCGCGAAGTATCACCCAAAAGACGCTCGCCCGTACCGCTTCGATCTGGCTGAGGCCGTAATAGAGCAGGAAGAGCTGAACGAGCATCGGAGTGCCGCGAAAGACATAAGTGTAGCCCAACACCGCGAGCGACAGGCTGGGACGCGCGAAGGCGCGGATGAACGCCAGCGGCACCGACAGTAGAAATCCCGCCATCAACGACAGCGCGGTCAGCGTCAAGGTGAGCCCCACCCCTGAGGAGAGCACCACCACCGCATCAAGCATCAACTGGAGGTTCACTGCATTTCCCCTAGCGACCGAAAGCGGGGTAACGTCGCTCCGCGAACTGGATCGAGACCAGCGTCATTGTTGTGAGGGTGAGATAAAGCGCTGAGGCCGCGAGATAGAAGGTCAGCGGTGCGCGCAGGGACCCGGCGCCGACAAAGGCAACGCGCATTATGTCGGTCAGGCCGACGATGGACACCAAAGCGGTATCCTTGAATAGCGAGATCCACAGATTGCCATATGCCGGCAGCGCCAACCGCAGCATCTGCGGACCGATGATTAAGGCCCAACACTGCCAGGCATTCAGCCCAAGCGACTTCGCGGCCTCCGTCTGCCCCGCGGGCACGGCGGCAATCGCACCCCGGAACACTTCGGTCGCATAACCGCTGAACACGACCGAGAGCGCGATCACCCCTGCGGTGAACGCATTCACCTCAACATAGTGGCCGACGACCATGCTGGCGAACGTGGTGCCTCCAAAGTAGATGAGCAGGATAATGACAAGTTCTGGGACGCCACGAACCACCGTCGTGTAAGCCGTCACAGCCCCTCTCAGCCGGGGCGAGGCCGCGCCTTTGGAAATGGCGAGCAACAGCCCGAATACTGTACCAACAAACCCGCTGACAAGCGCAAGGCTCAGCGTGACCGTGAATGCGACAAGAAACTGAGAAGCAAAACCGTTCATAGCGCACCTCTTCAGGCCACAATTCTAGGAGCGCATCGCTTACCCAGCGTCGATAATTTGAATTTTTACCCAGCGTTGCGCTTTTGTTCGGACGGGAATTCGAAAGTCATTTGCGCTTTGGACCCACGATAGACTTCCAAAATCGCCGATCAATCTATAATTTCTACATTTTTCGCTATAAGTCATAGTTATATAATGGAGTAGGGTCCAACCCGATAGCTAGCAGGTGGAGGGGCAAGCATCGCCCCAGCGCAAGCGGTTCGAACATGAGCTCGCACGTGACAGAGGGGCGCAGTGCCGGTTCGGCCAGCTAGAGCTAAGGGCAGTCTAGCTGACTGACGAAGTCGAGCTGAACAAGGTCACCGGATCAATGTCCAATGCCTTTGCGATCCTCTCGGCCACGTTGAGGCTAGGGTTTCTTTGCCCCCGCTCTATGCCGCCCATATAGCTGTAAGCTAGCCCAGCTTCGGTAGCCAAAGATTCCAGGGTCATACCGCGTTTCAGGCGGACCCTGCGAACGTTCGCTCCAAAAATCTCGGCCAGTCGCATCGCCGCATAGCGATAAGCAAACGCCCGGCTTTACCAGTCACTATAATGACTATATTATAGTGGATTCAATGCCTGCGTGAGAATCCGGGCTATTGGGACACGCATCATCGCAGCCCGGACAACCATTCAGCGGTTGGCTCATCACGCAGCAGGAAAGGAATGCAGAAGAAATGGAGTTGCTGCAAAGCGGCCTGAAGCTCCGACAACTGCAGGTTTTTCGTGAGGTGCTGCGGACCGGCTCCACGAGGAAGGCCGCGAGGTCTCTGGGGATCAGCCAACCAGCAGTCAGTCAACATGTGAAGCAACTTGAGGCGACGGTTGGCATCACACTCTTCAAAAGATCGGCCAACCGCATTGTTCCGATGCAAGAAGCATGGGAACTGCTGCGGAACATCGAGCTCGCATTAACGTCACTGGACCGTCTGGAAGCGTCCATCTTCGCCATGAAAAATGAAGAACGGCCGCGAATCGCGATCGCCGCGCCTTCGGTCTTCGGTTTCGTGACTTTGCCCAGGGTTGTGGCAATCATCCATTCAAGGACAGCTTCGAATGTCCGATCGATCTCGGGAAGCTACGACCAGATAGGAGAGCACATCCTGGCCGGGCGGGCGGATCTCGGAATCTCGAGGCTGCCTCTGGATCCCCAGCTGTTTGAATGGGCGCCCCTGGGCTCGGCGCGCAACGTATGCATCTTTCATCCTGATCATCGGTTCTCAAAACAGTCGCGCATCGAGGCTCATGACCTCGCCGGAGAAACCATTGTCGACATCGATCCTCAATTTGCAGCCCATCAAATGAACTTCAACGCTATGCGCTTCGCAGGTGTTGAGCCAAACATTCTGGTTGAGTTTGACTGCAACGGTCACGAAGCGGGCTACGTTTCGGCTGGGCTTGGCATCTCGATCACCAATGAGATCATTGCGCGTGAGTATGCGGCGTTTCACCTGTGTGCAAGACCGGTCGAACCCTCAGCGCTGTATCACTACGTGGCGATCTGGCAGAAAGGCAGGACCTTCTCCAACGCCTTGAATGTTTCCCTTGAGGCTATTGTCGCTGCCTTCGCTCCAACGATGTCCGCAGCTGCGTAGCGGTCAAAAGAAGTCTCCTGCCCCTAGAGCATCGGGCGATTAACATGCAACGTAGCCTGCCTGTTTGAGATAGTTCCAGCATTCGGTTGGATCGAACAT
>NZ_VFUX01000028.1:0-96330 GCF_006441275.1 Mesorhizobium sp. B2-4-17
ACCTCCGCATCCATAGGAATCAGACTTCAGTCGAAAAGGGAATCCCAACGATTCACCCTATTCGCCCGACGCTCTAAGCCAGCAGATGCGCCAGAAGCGCCCTGAGTTGTGCCGGCTTCAGCGGCTTGCGCATCAGTTCGATGCCGCCGGCCCGGGCCGCCTTCGCAACGTCCTCGGAAGTGTCGGCGGTGACGATTAGCGCCGGCGCGGCGCGGCCGAGATAGTCGCGGACCTCCGATATGGTGGCGGTGCCGAGATCGCCGTCGTCGAGATGCTGGTCGGCGATGATGATGTCCGGAATCCAGTCGGTGTCGCCGAGCAGGTCGAGCGCGTCATCGGTCGAGGTCGCGGATCGCACCAGGCATTGCCAGCGCTCGAGCAGGAAGGTCATCGCCTCCAGTACCTCGGTGTCGTTTTCGACCAGCAGCACCTTGGTCCCGAACAGGCCGTAGCCGCGAGGCCGCTCCAGGCCGGCGGCGCTGGCGATGGCGTCGGCCGGCGCGCCGATGCCGACGGGGACATCGATATGGAAGATCGTGCCGCGTCCGACCTTCGATGAAAATGTCACGGGGTGGCCAAGCGCGCTGGCCATGCGGCGCACGATGGCCAGGCCGAGCCCAAGCCCGCCGCCGTCGAATTCGGCACCGGCCTGCGAGGTGCCGCGATGGAACTCCTCGAACACCACCTCGCGCTGATCCTCGGGAATACCGCAGCCGGTGTCGGCGACGTCGATGCGGATCGTATCGCCGCGATGGCGAGTGCCGACGAGAACGCCTCCTGAACGCGTGTAGCCCAGCGCGTTGGACAGAATATTCTGCAGGATGCGGCGCAGCAGCGTCCGGTCGGAGCGGACAACGGCATTGACCGGCCGGAATTTCAACGACAAGCCTTTTATTTCCGCGACCGGCTGGAAATCCGAGCGCAGCGACGAGAACAACGCCTCGAGGCTGACGTCGCCGATGTCGGGCCGCACCACGCCGGCATCGAGCTTGGAGATGTCGAGCAGCGTGCGCAGCAGGTCCTCCATCGTTTCCAGCGAGCGCTCGACCTGCCGCACCAGCTTCCTGCCTTCGTCGCTGGTCTGCACTTCGGCGAGCGCGGAGACGGACAGATGGGCCGCGTTCAGCGGCTGCAGCACGTCATGGCTCGCGGCTGCAAGGAACCGTGTCTTGGACAGGTTCGCCAGATCGGCGTTCTCCTTGGCGGCGCTGAGGTCGATGTTCGACTGCTCAAGCCGCCGCAGCGTGGAGTGCAACTCCTCGGTGCGCGTACGCACCCGGTTTTCCAGCGAGATCGCCGTCTGGAACAGCGAGAATGCATTGCCCTGCTGGTCCATCGACCGCTCGACGCGGCTGACCAGGGCGGCGTTGATCTTCTTCAATTTTTCGAGATCGGTTATGTCCCTGAGCGGCATCTTCTTCCGCCGCCCTATTCAGCCGCTTGGCGGTCACCGAATGCTATGCCGGTGAAAGTCTGGTTGAGGTGCATTGACCGGTACTGCTCGCCATAGGTGCCGAAGCCGATGACATTGTTGACCCGGTAGAGCTCCGAAATGTCGCGAAAGACCTGCCGGTTGCGCGCGTCGAGGCGGCGCAGCACGCAGTCGAAGCCGAGGATCAAGTCGATGCCGCCCAGCCTCTCCTCGACCTCGCGCAACGCCGCGCGCGTCGATTCCACCATGTCCTTGGGCTGCGCGATCGACAGCACGACACCGTCGTCGATGGCGCAGAAGAACGACAGCGAGCCGTCGGCGTGCATCCTCTGGATCGAACGGCAGTAATATTCGCCGCCCACCTTCACCACCACCGGATGCGAGGCGAAGCTCAGCGGCGTCAGGGTCTGCGGCACGATGCCGACGGAAGCGGCATATTCCTCGGCCGCGTTGGTGGCGTTGAACTGCCGCACGATGCGGTGATCGGCATCGGACGCCGTCACCACCAGCTTCTCGTCGGTTGGAACGAAATTGTCGGTCTTGAAGACGTGGAAGGGAATTTCCGTGGCGATCAGCACAATGATCGCGCTGTCGGAGGTGACCTTGCCATCGGAGATCAGGCGCGTCGTTTCGAATTTCAGATCGTCGCCGGCCGAGCCGCCGAGCAGCGGGATGTCGTCAAGGCCCCAGTGGATGGCGGAGCTGACCGCTTCCTCGGCATAGGACAGCCCGTCGATGAAGCAGAGGGCGAAGGTGTTCCTGGTGCTCTCGCCGCCGACCCGGCCGCGCAGCGTGCGCCGAAGCGCCTCGACCTCGCCGGTGATCGTGTCCATGCCCGAAGAGGACAGGTTGTCGACCATGGCGCTGACCGCGGTGAACGAGGCCGAAGGAAGCAGCATCGCCAGCATGTGGCCTTCCTCGAGCCCCTGCGGCGTGATCTCGCCGGCAGTGGAACAGCCGGCGTGATGGAGCCCCGGTGCATGGACCGAAAGCGCCCGCGATAGGGCGCCGGCTTCGACAAGGCTCTGGGAAAAGAACAGGAGGGCAAAGCCGGCGTCGATTGCGGCGGCTTCAGCGGCCACCGCGCGTGCGAAGGCATCCGGATCCGGCTCGTCCGTGGTCAGCGCCGACAAGCCGCATGCGTAGCGCGTCCGTGAACTGGCCAGCGGCGTTCTCCCGCATTTCCTCCAACGCTGTTTTATGCGCGGCTGTTACAAGCTTCTGGCGCGCAGCGTCGAAGGCATTGTTGCTTCCAATCGGCGGTTTGGCAATGGGGGCGAGGGGCGCGCACCTTTGGCCTTGGCCATGACCGAAAGTACAATGATCCGACTTTTCCGTCGCGCTGTTTTTTGCCGGTTATGCGGTGTACGAATGCGCATGGCCGAGTGCCAGCGGCGCGTCGGCAGCGTGATGACCAAGGTTGATATCCAGGGAGGATTCATGTCGGACGTTTCGTTGATGGTCAACGGCAGGCGGGTCAGTGGCGTTGCCGAGGACCGAACGCTGCTGGTTCACTTCCTGCGGGAGAATCTTGGCCTGACCGGCACCCATGTGGGTTGCGATACCTCGCAATGCGGCGCTTGCGTCGTCCATGTCGACGGCAAGGCGGTGAAGTCCTGCACCATGCTCGCCGTCCAGGCTTCAGGGTCGACCGTTGTCACGATCGAAGGTCTCGCCAATGGCGCCGACCTGCATCCCATGCAGGCCGCGTTCAAGGAATATCACGGGCTGCAATGCGGTTTCTGCACGCCAGGCATGATCATGGCTGCAACCGACATGATCAACCGCCATCCCGAAGGCCTCGATGAGGCGACGGTGCGGGCCGAACTGGAGGGCAATATCTGCCGCTGCACCGGCTACCACAACATCGTCAAGGCGATCCTGGCCGCATCGAAGACGATGTCGAAGGGCGCCGCCAAGGGCAAAGCGAAACAAGCTGCGTGAGACTTAGGGCATTAAGGGAGTAGGGCAGTAAGGCAGTAGGAATTGGGAGCCGATTTTTCCTACTGCCTTACTTCCCTACTGCCCTATTCCCCTACTTTTTCGGGAGGATTTCTGCAATGGGCATTGAAGGTGTTGGCGCTCGCGTGGCGCGCAAGGAAGACAAAAGATTCATCACCGGCGCCGGCCGCTATGTCGACGACATGGTGGTTCCCGGCATGAAGCATGCTGCCTTCGTGCGCAGCCCGCACGCGCATGCGCAGATCAAGAAGATCGACGTCAAGAAGGCACAGGGCATGCCGGGCGTCATCGGCGTCCTGACCGGCAAGGAGCTCAAGACCGACGGCATCGGCAATCTGATCTGCGGCTGGATGATCCATTCCAAGGACGGCACGCCGATGAAGATGGGCGCATGGTCGCCGCTGGCCGTCGACAAGGTCCGTTATGTCGGCGATGCGGTCGTGGTTGTGGTGGCGGAAACCAAGGGCCAGGCGCGCGACGCGGCCGAGGCCGTCGAAATCACCTATAAGGAGTTGAAGGCTGTCGTCGATGCGACCAAGGCACTCGAAAAAGGCGCGCCGCAAATCCATGCCGAGGCCGAGAACAATCTGATCTTCGACTGGGAGCTCGGCGACGGCAAGGCGACCGACGCCGCGATCAAGGCGGCGGCCCATGTCACCCGCATGAAGATCGTCAACAACCGGCTGGTGCCGAATGCCATGGAGCCCCGCGCGGCGCTCGGCCACTACGACAAGGCCGAGGACCACTACACCTGCTGGACGACATCGCAGAACCCGCATGTCGCGCGGCTGGTGATGAGCGCGTTCTACAACATCGCGCCGGAAAACAAGCTGCGCGTGATCGCACCGGACGTTGGCGGTGGGTTCGGCTCCAAGATCTACATCTACCCGGAAGAGATCGTCTGCCTGTGGGCCTCCAAGAAAACCGGCGTGCCGGTCAAATGGGTCGCCGACCGCACCGAGAGCTTCCTGTCCGACGCGCATGGGCGCGACCACGTCTCGACCGTGGAGATGGCCTTCGACAAGAACAACAGGATCACCGGGCTGAAGGTCGACACGATCGCCAATCTCGGCGCCTACATGTCGCTGTTCTCGTCCTGCGTGCCGACCTATCTCTACGCCACGCTGCTGTCGGGCCAGTACGACATTCCAGCGATCCACGCCAATGTGCGCGCCGTCTACACCAACACGGCTCCTGTCGACGCCTATCGCGGGGCGGGGCGGCCGGAGGCGACCTATGTGCTGGAACGCACGATGGAAGCCGCCGCGCGCGAGCTCGGCATCTCCCCCGCCGAACTGCGGCGGCTGAACTTCGTCACCTCCTTCCCGCACCAGACACCGGTGATCATGAACTATGATGCCGGCGACTATGGCGCCTCGCTCGACGCGGCGATGAAGACCGCCGACTATGCCGGCTTTGCCAGGCGCAAGGAGGACGCGGCGAGGGAAGGCAAGCTGCGCGGCATCGGGATGAGCTGCTACATCGAGGCCTGTGGCCTCGCGCCGTCGGCTGCGGTTGGTTCGCTCGGCGCCGGCGTCGGCCTGTGGGAATCGGCCGAAGTGCGTGTGAACGCCGTCGGCACGATAGAGGTGCTGACCGGCTCGCACAGTCATGGCCAGGGTCACGAGACGACCTTCGCGCAGCTGGTCAACCAGCGCCTTGGGGTGCCGATCGACAGCGTCTCGATCGTTCACGGCGACACCGACAAGGTGCAGATGGGCATGGGCACCTACGGTTCGCGCTCGGGCGCGGTCGGCATGTCGGCGATCGTCAAGGCGCTCGACAAGGTCGAGGCCAAGGCCAAGAAGATCGCCGCCCACCTGCTCGAGGCCGACGAGGGCGATATCGTCATCGAGAACGGCGCACTGAAGGTCGCTGGCACCGACAAGAACGTGCCTTGGTTCCAGATGGCGCTTGCCGCCTATACCGCCCATAATCTGCCGGCCGGCATGGAACCGGGGCTGAAGGAGACGGCGTTCTACGATCCGTCGAACTTCACCTTTCCGGCGGGCTGCTACATCTGCGAGGTCGAGATCGATCCGGAGACCGGAACGACCGAGATCGTCCAGTTCGTGGCCGCCGACGATTTCGGCAACATCATCAATCCGATGATCGTCGAAGGCCAGGTGCATGGCGGCATCGCCCAAGGCATCGGCCAGGCGCTGCTGGAAGGCGCCCATTACGACGCCAGCGGACAACTGCTGACGGCGAGCTACATGGATTACACCATGCCGCGTGCCGGCGACCTGCCGTCGTTCAAGGTCTCGACGTCGAATACCCCATGTCCCGGCAATCCGCTCGGCATCAAGGGCTGCGGCGAGGCGGGCGCCATCGGCTCGCCGCCGGCGGTCATCAATGCCATCACCGATGCCATCGGCATCGCCGATATCGCCATGCCGGCTTCGCCGTCCACTGTGTGGGCCGCGATCCGCGCCGCGACGAAGCACTGAGGAGGAACAACCATGTACTCGGTCAACTATCACCGTGCCGCCTCGGTCGCCGATGCCGCGAAGCTGGTCAAGAGCGGCGATGCCAAGCTGCTATCGGGCGGCATGACTTTGATCGCTGCCATGAAGACGCGGCTCGCGGCGCCCTCCGATCTCGTCGATCTGTCGCGCATCAAGGAACTGCAAGGCGTCAAGGTATCGGGCAAGACGATCACCATTGGCGCCGCCACGACGCACTATGACGTCTCCAACGACGAGAAGCTGCGGAAGGCCTGTCCGGCGCTTGCCAATCTGGCGTCGCTGATCGGCGACCCGGCGGTACGCTACAAGGGCACGATCGGCGGCTCGATCGCCAACAACGATCCGGCGGCCGACTATCCGGCGGCGCTGCTGGCGCTGGGCGCCACCATCATCACCAACAAGCGCGAGATATCAGCCGACAAGTTCTTCAAGGGGCTGTTCGAGACTGCCTTGAAGGATGGCGAGATCATCACGGCGGTCTCCTTCACGGCGCCTGCGAAAGCTGCCTATGAAAAGTTTCGCAACCCCGCCTCGCGCTACGCAATCGTCGGCGTGTTCGTGGCCAAGGGCAAGGACGGCGTCAGCGTTGCCGTCACCGGCGCCGGCGACGACGGCGTCTTCCGCTCGAAGGAGATCGAAGCAGCACTGGCGAAGAATTTCGACGCCGCTGCGCTCAACGGCGTCAAGGTGCCGGCCAAGAACCTGATGAGCGACATGCACGCTTCCGCCGACTACCGCGCCAATCTGATCACGGTCATGGCCAAGCGCGCGGTGGCTGCGGCCAATGCCTGACATTAGAGCGGCTCATCGTTTCCATGGAAACGCCGAACCGCTCTATCCCTTGGGTTTTGACGCAATTCCTGACGGAAAACCGCTTCACACTTTTCCTGGCATTGCTTGGCGGTTGCAGACAAGGCAAGGGGGCCGTCGCAGGCCCCTTTTTCGCGTATGCGGCGGCCTGTAGCTGCCCCAGTTCCCGATGGAATGGCTGCAGCGCACCATCCTTTTGCTTGAAGCAATTCCGACCCGTGCCTGCCTCGGACCTGCGTCGGCGGCAATCTCGCACTTGCACAAACTTATATTGCACTGCAGTATGGGTTGGGCGGGAATGCGAGCCGGGTTCGGAATGCGTATCGCCGTGCCCTTTCGCATGCCAATGCGAAGGGATCGGCATGTCCGAAATTTCCGCAACCCATATGGTTCCGTCCCGATCCGTCGTCGACAGATCGGCCAGAGCAAGACTGGCCTATCTCGATGGCTGGCGCGGCCTGTCGATCGCCCTGGTGCTGATCGGGCATTTTTTCCCGGTTCCCGGGATCAATCTCGGCGTGCTGGGCGTCGAATTCTTCTTCGTCCTCAGCGGCCGGCTGATGGCCGAGATCCTGTTTATCGAACGCTACCCGCTGAAGAAATTCTTCAAACGCCGTTTCTCGCGCATCTATCCGGCGCTTCTGGTCTTCGTCGTCGCTGCCATGGTCGCGCTCTCCGGCACATTCGTCGCCTTCAAATGGAAGGCGGCGCTGACGGCTCTGACCTTCACCTACAACTACGCCGGAATTCTCGTCACCCGCGCGGGGGCGCTGGACCATATCTGGTCGCTCTGCGTGGAGGAGCACGCCTATGTGATCCTGGCCCTAATCAGCGCGACTGTTGTCAGCCGCGATCGCGTCATCCCATTGCTGCTGGGGCTGGCCCTGCTCGCGATGGCGAATGGCGCGGTCTCGTACTGGGCGTTCAAGCTGGACTACGAGGCCACTTACTGGCGAACCGATGTGCACATCGCATCGATCCTGCTGTCAGCCTCGATCTGCCTGCTCAAGGCCGACGGCAGGCTGCCGGCGGTGTTGAAGGGGCCTTATGTCGCTCCGTTGGCGGCTGCGACCGCGGTCTTGCTGTTCATGGACGCAGTGCCGACGCCGATCCACTATCTCCTGGCGGTGCCGCTTCTGGCTCTGGCCGTCAATGCGCTCGATTTCAGCACTGGCTACCTCTGCGGATTGCTGTCGGCCCTGCCAATGACGATGCTCGGCCTGTGGTCTTATTCGCTCTATCTGTGGCAGCAGCCATTTTATAAATTCGTTTATGAGCAAGGCAGCAACCCGTGGCCGATGCTGGCCGGCGTTTTTGCCTGCGCACTCTGCAGCTATTACGTCATCGAGCGCCCGGCGCGCGAATGGCTCAACCGCAACTGGTGAATGGAGCAACTGCAGCAGATTGGGTTGGCCGACCTGCAGGGTTGTCCAGACGGCCGGCCGACTTTCATGGTAAAACTAAACGGATCGACCTCTCTTCTTCTCGAGCAGATAGCGCCGCAGACCCGCTTCGCCGCGCGGCGTGGTCCAGCGATGATTCCAGGCGAACGCCGGTCGCAGCAACGGGGCGAGGAATTTGAGGATCGGCCTCTCGACCGTGACTTGCCAGGTCAACCGGACATGTGTGCCGGTGTCTGATGGCGACAGTTCCGCCCGCCACAGCCCGTCGAAATCGCCAAGGGTTTTCACCACGACCAGCCGGGCGGGTTCAAGCTCCGCGGCCTCGATGATGAAGTTCAACTCATAGGGCAGGGCGCCGCGCGCCCTTGCCCTTGCACGCGAACCGATGGTCGCCTTGCCCTTCTTGTCGAGCGGCACCACCTCCTTGTAGACATCTCCCCACCAGAGCGGCAGCAATTCAGCGTCCGATAGCACCTCCCAGACCTCCTGCGGCGTGCCTTCGGGAATGTGCCAGTTTTCGTCGAAGCGGAAGACGTTGCTTGGCATCGCGGTTCCTCCGTTGGGAACCTTATATTAGGTGTGGCTTCTTTATGTGGCCAGCGCCATCAGGTCAGGCGACGATCGGCTTCATGTAGTAGCGTACCGCTTTCTTGCCGCCATGGATCACCGCGTCGCCCACCTCGGCAAAGCCAAGGGCGGCGTGAAACGCATCCGAGGTGGGGTTGGGCGGGTCGGTGTTGACCTCGCAGGTGACCAGCGTGTGGCCGGCGCGCCGTGCATGATCGAACAGGTCCTGATAAAGCCGACGTGCATGGCCGCGGCCCCTTGCATGCACCGCCACGACGACGCGATCGACATAGATGAAGCGTTCGTAGCGTTCGCGGAACCAGACGAAGTTCGGGCTGTCGTAGTTCGCTTCCTGGTCGAAGGTCATGATGAAGGCTTCGAGATCGCCGATGCGGCGCGCGTAGAAAGCCTCACCGAGCAGGAACGACAGCCGCTCGGCTTCGAGCCATGACAATTCGGCGGCATGCTCGTTGTTGAGCGCCAGTATGGCCGCTTCGTCGTCCTGCGCTATGCGGTCTATCGGAGAGGTCATGCCTTGGCCGCCGCGATCATTGCCGCAACCAGCGGTGTATCGGTCAGTGTGTTGCGATATTCGCGGTCGAGGTCGGAGCCGCCCATGCCGACCTTCGGATTGCGGTAGCGCATGGCGCTCGGCACGTCCTTGAGGGCCGCGAAATGCATTTCGGCCAGCCCGGTCTTCGCGCGCACCTCGGCGATATTGCCGAGATCGAGCCCGCCGCAGCCCAGGATGATGATACGGTCGCCGGCCTGCCGCACCAGATCGGCCAGTAACGGCAAGCCTTCGATCGCGGTGTCGCGCTGGCCACTGGTCAGCACGCGACCGATCTTGCAGCGGATCAGCGCTTCCAGCGCCTCGATGGCATCGCGCGTCATGTCGAAGGCACGATGGCAGGTGACGTTCAGGGAGCCTGCGGCCTCTGTCAGTTCGCCCATGCGCCTCTCGTCGATGGTGCCGTCGGCGTTCAAGCAGCCGAACACCACGCCGGGCACACCGAGATCACGCAATGCCGCGACATCGGCGAGCATCGAGCGGTACTCGGTCTCGCTGTAGAGAAAATCGCCACCGCGCGGCCGCACCATGACGTGGAACGGGAGGGTTGCCTGGTCCAGCGCGGCGCGCACCGTGCCGAGGCTCGGCGTGATGCCGCCTTCGATAAGGCTGGCGCACAACTCGACCCGGTCGGCGCCGGCAGCTTGCGCGGCGAGCAGGCCATCAATGCCTTCGACACAGATTTCGATCAGCGGCGGGCGAGTTTCTGCGGTCAAGGGGCGATCCGGTCCATGATGGTGTGGAAAGCCCTAGCACTCGGGCGCGCGGCGCGAAAGCGTGAGCAGTGCGCCGCCATTTGGACCAGATGACATTTCCCTTCTTGACAGTCTTGCCCATGAGGACACGGGAAGCGTGTGGCGCTTGCCTTCCCGCTTTCCGGGCATGGCTTGGTAGCTACTGACGCAATTCCGTATTCTTGGCCCCTTCCTCGACCTGATCGATCACCAAGAGCTTGACCGGGCCGTCGCCGATATTGGTGGCCTGATGCCACTGACCGATCATTTCGATGATGAAATCGCCTGTCTTGTAGGTGTTGCTGTTGCCGGTCTCGACATTGGTGACCTTCAAAGTGCCGGCCTCGACATAGGCGTAGCGGGGGAAGGGGTGCCGGTGCACCGGCAGGGTCGCCCCCGGTGCGATGTCGTAGGTCGACACCAGCACCTGGACATTCTTCTGCGGAAGCGTGATCGGCTGGCCGGAAGCGGTTGCCGTGCGTGATGCAAGCGGAGTGACAACCACCGGGGTTCCGCCGCTGTCCAGCGCAAGGGCGCGGGTTGCATAAAGCGCGGCCGGGACCAGTAGTGCCGGTATCAAGATTTTCCGCATGATTCCTCCCGAAGCCGCGCCACCATCGCGCGGTGGGCACTTGCGCGCAAGCTTTCCCAATTTCGTCATTTGAGGGCGAACGCGAAGGCCGCTCAACCCAGACCCGATTGCGTTACAATTGCCGAGGCGCCAACCGTTGGAGGCACCAATCGCTGACGGTTTAGTCTCGGCTTCCAGCCCGCCGCCGAATTTGACCGCAGGTGGCGGCGGCGCAATCGCGGGCTGGCGCTGACGTTGAAAAGCCAGCTCGGCAACCGACGTCAGGTTGGGTGTGTGGCGGAGGCTGCCGAGCTGCACCGGTGGTGTGAGTCACCGGCAACATTAGTGTTATCTAATCTATATTGGAGCGCGTCATCCAATCGACGGATGAGGGCAATGCGCCGCCCGCATAGACCGATACGTGTAGTTGCGAAATTGCGCTACGGAGCGCCAGTTGAGGAGTGTCCCCCCTCTACACGTTGTTAGTCTGGCGCATTGGCCCGTTGCGCACACCGCGCGGCGGGCCATTTCGAATAGTCGTATGCCGATAGCGGCCCGACAGCCTGTTGGGGTAAATTAGCACGGGCCGCCGGGCCTGACCGGCCAGGGCCTGCCGGCTGAGTCGAAGCGTAATATTAGCAATCCCGCATAAGAAAACCGCGGAGGCGTTTTCCAATCAATATCTGTTTCATTTCGATACAAAGACACAGGCATCCGTCTTGCACCGAAGTCGCTGCCGGTTGACCCCGGTCCTGATCGCGCACTTCCGATCAGGTTGTAGGCTCGCCGGGCTTGAGGTGTTGGGTCTTCGCCCGGCGGGCTTCCTCTCAGTTTCCCATGGCAACCGGTCAAAGTCGGGCTTCTGCCTCGTGCACGGTAGACGTCTTGGGTAATGTCGCTGCATCTGGCCTTCTCCGGGACGCAGGCAAGGGGCGGAATTCCTGGACATCGGTAAGGCCTCCACCTTAGAAACTCTCCATCATAGAGGTTTTCACAGCCGTTTACATGAAGGGACAGCCGGCCATTGCAGCGGCGACCACCTGCGCATGCTCGGTCGACCGTGCGGCACGCGCGTTCAACGTCCATTCAGATGATGTAGGATCGGCTCTTGAGTGCGATATTCTACGCTGCTTGCGGCGGCACATTGCTCCCGCGATATCTCCGTAGACTGCGCGCTACTTATCGATGGAAGGGCCGCCCGGCTGTTTAGGGTCATTCTCCATGCCCAGCCCCATCTTGTCGGCGAAGCTGAAAGCAAAAACTCTTCCACGATTTTCGTCTGTGACACGAACCCATTTTCTCTTCCAGGTTCGCAAGGTCACGTCACGGCCGACGGCCTTGGACGCGGCCTTCAATGGACTGATGGCACGCGCCTGATGCACGGCCAGGACTTTGTTCATGTCCATTTCTTCGACAAGATAGATCGCCATCTTCGGAGCCTCCCCAATCCCCGGTTGCATATTCGCGCAACTTGAGCGCGCGCGCAAGCAGGCCCCTTTGGGAAGCGTTTGACGGTCAATCCTCGCGCGGCCGCATCCCTGCACCGCCATCCCTTGATGCCGGCTGAGATTTACGTCTGCCGCATCCCTGCCAGCGCTGTGGGATACGGCGTCCGTTTGCCAGCCTCGGTAAAACGCAGGACGTCGAAGGCCAAGCAATTCAAGATCACGCCGGCCGTCCTAGACGCGTTCCGCGCCGGTGACGACAGGGCATTGCATATCGCACTCAATCTTCCGCCATGGTGGCCAAATCCTTTGTACACAAACGGACCGCTTCCTCCGCCGTGGGCGCAGAACGACGGCACAGCGTGGTCGGAATGCTGGCCCGATGCTTGGGCGCTGCGCCAGGAACTAGAGGCCGCAGCGATGGAGGCCGGTTGATGCCCCGTCCTCGCCCTCATCGCATCCTGCGCCGTCGTCGGCGCGCTGCTGCTGCACTGAAAAGGCAAGCTCGCCGGGCCGAAGACCCCAAGCCCATGCCCGGCGAGCTTAACCTGATCCCCCGATCAGGACCGGGTGGAGGAATACCGGCATTCTGTTCAATGCAAAACCGGGGCCGGCTTTTTCGTCCCGAAACGAGACACATCTGAGGGCGAGTGTTGCCGCAGAGTTACAGCGCAGCAAGCAGGTTTAGCTCTACAAACGCTGATGCGTAGGGTTTCCTGGAGCGGCGGATTGTCTGGGGACTAGGGGGCGCAGGTATGAGGGAGATGGCCCGCTGACTTCGGTCAGCGGGTTTTTCTTTTAAGTCGGCTTGTCGACGAGCGGCCTCTTGCGCTTCGGCGGCACTAGGCGGTCACCAACCTCACCGTATCAATCGGTCAGCTTCTCCACCGTGGCGATGATTGCTTTGGCAAGCGCCTGAGCCTCGTCGATCGGGGCCGGCCCATAGAGCGCATTGACCATTTCTCGGCTAGGCAGCACGCCGCCGGACAGGTTTGCTCGATCGCCATTCTGATCAAGCCAAGGGCCTCATCGCAGTCCTCGGCCGGGATCATTATCGAGGGTAGAGCGCGAAGCCGCTCGAAACTCTCCGCCTTAGCTTTTGGCAAGGGCTTTCGCCTCTCGCTCTGACGTCTCGCGATCATTGCCGTGCTTTTTAATGAGGTCTCGCGCTTCCGGCATGGTGAGCTGGAATTTCCGCGCGAAGTAGGCGACCTCGTAATCTTCACTGCCAGACACCCGGTCGCGGTCGCGGAAGTCGCGCTTGGTCTTGTCGTCTGCCATGGCTGGTTCCTCCTGTGGCGAGATTCGCAACGTGCGATCGGCCGCTTTGTTTCAGCCGCTATTTCCCGTTTCGGAACAATTTTAGATGATGCTAATAGCGTCCGGGTTTTGCGAGTCCAGTTCATGCGTTTGAAGTTCATCCCGCCGATGATGCCCGAGCTTGTCGACCGTCCGCCCGAGGGCGACGATTGGAGCCACGAGGTCAAGTTCGACGGCTTCCGCACCCAGATCGTGAAGGATCAAGACGGCATCCGCTTCTACACGCGGCGCGGCCACGACTGGACGGCGAAATATCGGCCGCTGCGCTCAGCCATCACCAGCCGACCGCAAGACCTCTATTTCGTGGCGTTCGATCTCCTCCACCTCAACGGTCACGATCTGCGCGACGTGCCGCTGGAGGACCGCCGGGAAATCCTTCACGAGGTGATCCCGGCCGGCAGCCGCATTCAATTCTCTGAAGCGCTGCCGGGACAGGCGCCGCAGTCTATCACCTCGTCGACAATGCCGGCCTGGAGGGCATGGTGTCGAAGCGAAAGGACAGCGCCTACCGCAGCGGCCCGACGATGAACTGGCGCAAGATCAAATGTTTCGATGAAAAAGAGCTCGACATCATCGGTGTGAAGCGTGAGGCCCGGAAAGCCGGCAATGGCGCTCATGGCCGACAAGGGCCGCTATGTCGGCGGCGCCTTCATCACGATGAACCGCGAAATCCGAGAGCGGCTGTGGGATATGGTTCAAGGAAAGACGGGCGCACCGGCACCGAAGGGACTCGCCAAGGAAAAGGCGGAATGGCTGAGGCCAGGCTTGGTTGGCCGGGTGAAGTTCCTGAAGGGCGAAGACATGTTGCGCCACGCCTCTCTGAGGGATTTCCGACAGGAGTGAGCAGAACAGGGAATCGGCTGAAGTGCCTGACCGGATTTCAACACAAGGGTGCTGGCATCCCTCTTGCATAAGGACTGCATGTAGCAACGATTGGGATTCGGCGATGCGACTGAACGTTCGACCTGGGCGAAAGCCAGGTTCCCCAAAGAGAATATACTCTGAGCCGCTGCAAACTGAAGAATTGCAGGTTTGCGAAAATACCGTCACGATTTCCATCATCGCCGATGATATCTACACAAGAAACTCCAAACAACGCTATGAGATAGCGTTAACCGAAGCCGAAATAGGTTTGCTTGCTGTCACACTGAGAAGCGGCTCGCTCGGTGACCCATCGAAGGACGAATGTTAAAAGTCGATCGATCGAAGAAGCACTTCGGAAACGATGTTTAGTAGGGCTTGCTTCAGCGATTTACTGCTAAATAGAACGTGGCGGCTCCGGCCCTGGGGTAGGGTTGCCTGAAAGCCAGAGCCGCCGGCGCGGTACGGCAACAGGACCGCGCTGTCCTATTCTGAGACAGCGCGGTCTACAATTAGTTAATTCTAATGAACCTTATGGGCGGCAGGGCGCCGTGGCGTTTAGCCGGTCCGGGATTATGCCTTCGACGACCTAAAGCGGCTCTGGCCCACGACCAAACGCCTAAGGGCGGATTCAGCCCGTCTTCCCGGCTCGAATCATGGCACGAATAATCGCCAATTCGGCCTCGACCTTTGCGTTTTCCTTCTGCGTCATGTTGTCGGCCGCGATCAGCCGGCGAAGGGACCGCATGACCTCGCCGCGCGTCCAACCGGCCTCGATCATGCAATCGACGATTGCCTGAAAGCCTGGCTCCATTACCTCCTGGCAGTCGAGCTCGCGGTCTGCGTAGGCTTCAGAACGCTTCGGCGGGCTGATCATAGAAACTGCTCTCCCTCGCTTAAACAGAACCAATGCGACGGCTGCCGCTGCCTGGCAAAACCAAACGCGGCGTCCTTGCCGCAGCCGGCATGCTCACAGGCCGATTTTCGACCACGCGCTGCGGCGCCACCGTCATGCCGTCAGCCAGTTTGATGGGTTCGTCGCTCATAGCAGCTTGATCGGTTCTATCAGGCCGGCGTAGTCGTTCGGCAGCTTGTCTTTCACGCTGGCGTTGACCTCGCGGCCGACGCGATAGAACTGCAGCTGCCCATCGATGTCGTGGCTGAGAATATCCTTCAGGCCGCCAGCAGGCGTCTTCGGGTCCAGCCAGGCGTCGTAGAAGGCGGGATCGAGGATAAGGGGCTGGCGATCGTGGATCAGGTCGACGGGCGCTCCGGATGGCTCGGTGATGATCGTGCAGCTGGTGACGTCGAGGTTCGAATTGTGGGCCCACAGACCAGCGAACGAGAACGGCGCGTGGCCGGGCTGGAAGATGTGCCAAGGGTCTCTGCCCTTGTCGGCGGGAGAGATCGTCCACTCATAGTAGCCGTCGGCGGGGATCAGGCAGCGCTTCGACTTGAATGCATCTCGGAAGGCTGGTGTCGTGTCGACGCCTTCAATTCGTGCGTTGAACATCGCCGCTTTGGGCATCTCCTTCGCCCAAAACGGGACCAGCCACCAGCGGCCCGTTCGGAGCTTGTGGTTGCCATCGTCACCGGCGGTAATGAAGGGGACATCTTCGGTCGGCGCGATGTTGTAGCGGGGTGCATCATTGCGCCCGATTTCGGCCGGCGCCGTCAGCCTGTAGAGGCGGTGGATTTCTGACCACGACAGATATCTGGTGTAGCGACCACACATGCCCCGACCTTAGGTTCGTAGGATCTCCGGCACGCTAAGCGGCCCAAGCTCCAGAGTTCGCTCATAGTGGCCCACTCGGCGCCACACACCGTTAGCTCGGCCGTCTTCCCGGTCCTTCGAAGGATCGGACATGACGCCGCCGAAATGGTCAAGAAATGCCTTGGCGTCCTTCTGGTCAGCAAAGCAATGAAGCCGCCATTGCTCATATTTGCCGTCCGGCCAAATCGCCTGCATTTGTCGGATTTGGGGCCTGACGCCAAGCCCATCGCAGAAAGCCGTGATCTTTAAAATTTCGATCGGTACAAATGTCGTCAGGCAATGCCACTTGGTGCGGCCATTTGCGGTCGACGACAGATGGCGGTGGGATCGAACGGTTGCGTCGGACCATGGCTAGTCGATCAATTCGAGCATCAGATAGTTGCCCGGTTTCTCGGGCCAATCGGCGCAACACGCCTCAATCGCAGCCTTGTTGGCTTCCATCCACACGCTCGCCGCCTGATCCTCGTCTTCATCCGGCTCCATGTCATCGTGAAAACTGGCGTCGTCCCAACCTTCAAGCGCGAACATTCCATCCGCTCCCTGTTCCGGGGATATG
This sequence comes from Mesorhizobium sp. B2-4-17, assembly GCF_006441275.1. Lineage (NCBI taxonomy): Bacteria > Pseudomonadati > Pseudomonadota > Alphaproteobacteria > Hyphomicrobiales > Phyllobacteriaceae > Mesorhizobium > Mesorhizobium sp. B2-4-17. The sequence goes on from NZ_VFUX01000028.1 coordinate 16,475, forward strand.
CCCGCCGCAGAAAAAACTGCGCTGGCTGCGTCGATGCCGCGCTGCACCTCTTCCGGGGAAGCTCCTTTGATTTCCAGCCGAAGCCGCATAGCTCGCCTCCTGTGGCTATCTGGCCGGCAATGAACAAAATGAGAACGCAAGAGTCAACAGGCTCTTGACGGAGCAGGAATATGTTCCTTTTTCTCAGGCATGCCTGACCAACCGGAACAATGGCACAAAGCTGTGCCGTGGACCTTGATGCATGCCCACAATGCGGGGCAGGTGGCGCTGGTGACCTGCCGGTACTGCAACATCAAACGCTACTTCAAGCCAGCCGAGCTGTGCGGGGTTTTCGGCAACGTCTCCATCGAGGCGCTACGCGGCAAGATGACTTGTCAGAAATGCCGACGAAAGGAACACATCGACGCCGAGCTGCTTCACCTAGTAGGGCAGGAAGCTGTCAACGTGCGCTATCGGCGCCTAGCGGAGATCCGGTTCGTGCGCCGCGTGATCTGGAGGGATGAGATATGACGTTGCGTCAAATCACCTAACATTTCGCAGCTACAATCCTCGCTGAGCTTCACGGCGCTGTGGAAGGCGGGCATCACTGAACAACGACGTTTAGACCGGCAACTCTTTCCCTCATTCTCCAAGACGCGGCGGGCATCAACATGGAGATGAGCACATGCATGGCAATTTTGGCCCCATCCGCCGCGCTGGACGCGATGGGAGCACGGCCAGGGCGACGTCGACATCGATCGCGTCTGGTGGGCGGCACGGTGCCTGCATTTCCCGAAGCTCAATTTCAGTTGTTGGCTCGACGGTTCGGATCTCGTCGCAATCGCGCATTGGGGATATCGGCGTCCGCAATGGTGCATGAAGAAAAAACCGGCCGACTGGACGCCGTTGCCTGAAGTCTACCGGCGCGAGCGCGAGCGGGAGAGCGAAGAAATCATGGAGCGTCGCCGCGTTGCCGCCCAGCAGCGAATGTTGGTCACCATTGAGCGCGCTGGGAAGCGCCAGAGCACGCGCCAGAGGTTTCGGCGGTGTAGGACAGCGGAGAAGGGAAACGCGCGCTCGCGGGGTCCGGGCTTATCGGGAGCGGCCCGGCTTCCTGGCGGAGACCAGTATGCGCCGGGCCTAACCGGCGAGGGGGACATCATGCTAAGAAAGAGGACTTCACCGGCTGGGAGAAACATACGATTTCGTTGATGTGACTGGAACGCATCCATATGGACGAAAAGGTGGTAGCTGACTGGTGGTCATCATCGCCGGGATTGCGGTCGGGCTCGCCCAAGGAATAAGAAAAACGCCCACCACGTTCTTCCGCAGCGGGCGCCAGGACGCGCGAGACGCTTCGCCGGTGTAGGAAGGCCGAGGCCATGGCCAAGGCGATCGGTGACAAGGTGCGCATCGAGCAGATCACGCCGAAGAAGACGCGGCGATGATCGAGCTTTCTCAAGTCCGATCGTTAGTGCCTGCCGAGCGCGGCGGCCAGTTCGGACGCGCGCGCAAGGATTTCACGGGACCTCTTTGTCAGCCGGCGGTTCTGCTCGATGAGTTCCTGAGTTTCTTTGATGCGGATGAGGCTTTGCCGCTCCCTCTCATCGAAGTGCTTAACCAGCTTTTTGGTGTCGTTGATCTGTTGCATGACGATTCAACCCGCGAGGCTGGAAACCGTTCCCTGACCGCGACCAAACCGCAAATTTGAATCAAGTAAGCAATTGCCAACAAATCAAAGCGACACCGACAACGCCGAAAAGCGCGAGCCCAACGAAATTCATCCAGAAAATCATGGGGTGTGCGTTGCGTAGGATCAATCGATTGCCGCGAGCACGAAATGAACCGTCGCGAAACATTAGGAACACCTGACGGGAACTGACCAAAACGATCGCGATCCCCCCGAGGAAAAGCGAGATCTTGATCATTCCTTCCGCAGCCTCACCCCGGCGCCGCCGCCATTCTCTGGGATGAACTCGACGCCGGCAGATTCGAGGGCTGCGCGGATGGCGTCAACCGCTTCTGCCGACCCGCCATATCGGCCTGTCTCGAAGTTTGAGACCGTGTTTCTGTGAACACCGGCAGCCTTCGAAAGGTCTGCAAGGGACCAGTTCAAAGCGGCGCGAGCCATCCTCACTTGTGCAGGCTTCACAACTCAATTCCCTTGTGCTAATTTCACAAGTGTAAATATCACAACTGACTGGAGAGGACGGCGCGGACCATGAGCCATACATGGCGGGCTGGTCTGGCGACAACGACGACCGTGAGGCCGATCATTGCGACTTGGAAGACGACGGCACCGAGGAGCCGACGCTTGGCGCTCCGAACCGGTTCCACAATCAAGAGCATTGGGCGGACGGCGCGCGCGGCGATCACGAGCGGGAGGTGTGCGTCGATCGGGAGCAGCCGGATCACACTATTAACTGACACGAGGCCCCGCTAACCTCACGGGGGCGGGGCCTAATCGATCGTGCATTACGGCGTCGCCCAAAGTCAGAACTTGTAGGCGATCCCGATTCGGACCTCGTTGGTCTTGAGTTTTTCGTGCTCTACAAAGGAAGAGTCAGTGTTGGTGGTGGCCGTCGTAACCTTGCCGAAATCGGTATAACGGTATTCAACCTGACCGACCCAGTTTTTGTTAAAGGCATAGGCGACGCCAGCACCAACCGTCCAGCCAGCCTTGACTTTTGACTGGGAATCCGTTGCCGCCCCGTCTTCGAACTTAGTGTGAATATCCCCGAGGGCCAGACCGCCGGTGACGTAGGGTAGCCAATTGTCGAAGGCATAGCCCAAGCGGCCGCGCAATGAGCCTTGGGCGTCGATATGGGTGTTATCATCAGTGCCGAACGGCCAGTCGGGATTATGGCCGACAATACCGGAGGCCTCGATATCGCCTTCGATGCCGCCGACGATGTTGCCCCACTGCATGTTATAGCCGGCAAAAACACCGCCGGTAACGCCACGGAGCCTAAAGCTATCCGAATAGTCTGAAAGACCGCCGCCGAGAATTTCGTCCTGAATATGATCACGGCCCCACGCATAACCAATTTGGCCGCCGATATAGGCACCGGTCCAGTCATACGTGGAAGCGACTGGAAGCTCATTCAAAACATCGGCTGCCATTGCCGACGTGAGAGTGGCGCCGAGAAACGCCGCTGCCAAAATGTATTTCATTGCCTGTCCCCGCATGGACGCTTCGAATGAGGGCTGAACATATCAGACAAACGCCGTAACGGAATGTAAGCGAGTGTGAAGTGCAGCAATTTCACCGAATAGGTTGCAATTAAGCAACATGGGTTGGAATGCGGCAAGCGAGAGACCTAACTGGGGTTTGCTACGCAGGTTGGCCGGGGCTCGCCGTCAGTCGCGTTTCAGTCCATCGCGCCAGGCAATGGCTTCGAGTTCGACCCGGACAGCTTCCTCGATGGCAATCACGGGCCGCGCCTGGAATTCAAAAGCGGGGAAGGTCGAGCATGCCTTGTGAACGGCCACCGGATCATCACAGTCCACCAACATATGCCCACCCCACTCTCCCACTCTCACCACGAACAACTCGATCTTGAAATTGGCGGGCGCCTTCCATTGACTAAATACATCAAGTATCCACTTTTGGGCGTTCTCATACTCTACAGGCGAACCTTGCGGGCGTTCGATCCAGCTGACCATGTATTTCATCTGCTGCACCCTCCTCAATTGAGTTAAGACAATGAAGCTTCGGGGACGCGTGCTGCGGCAGGTCCGGGGCATCCCCCAACAAAACTACAGAATCCGACAGCGTCCCGCACGATGCAGGACAGCTGTTAAAGGCGGCGCGGTGACCCACCTCTAATATTAGCATTGTTGCACAAATTGAAATTGACCGCTATGGCGCGCCCGGCGGCTTCGGCTTCCGGGCCTTTTTGCGCCTACCAAAAGCCGTTAGCGTACCTATGCCGTACCTATTCGGTTTTCGTGCAGTTTGCGAGTCGAGCTAAGTTCTTTGGAATTGTTGGCTCCCCGGGCCGGATTCGAACCAGCGACCAACCGGTTAACAGCCGGTTGCTCTACCACTGAGCTACCGGGGAACAGAGGCTCTTCAGCAAGTGGCGCAGCCTATAGCAAACCCTTTTCGGCTTTGCAAAGAAGCATTTCGTATTTTTACGACACTTTTTCACGCGGCGCTTTCTCGCAATCGGCGGTGTTCGCTCTCATATTAGCCGTCTGGCGACCGGCGCGGAACCGAAATGGCGGTCGCGGCTTTCGTAAACAGGCATTCTCGAATCACCAGAGGGCAGCCATTGGCGATGACGGCAGCAGACGAAAACCGGTTACCGGCGCGAAAGATCTCGGTTTTCGGGCGCGAGTTCACCATGCCGCGTTCGCGCGGCCTCAGAATCACGATCGGTTTCCTTTTGACCATCGGCGGCATTCTCGGTTTTTTGCCTATCCTGGGCTTCTGGATGGTGCCGCTCGGATTGCTGGTGCTCTCCTATGAATTCGCCATGGTGCGCCGCCATCGTCGCCGTTTCGTCGTCTGGTGGGAGCGGCGGCGCCGGCCGGATTGAACGGCAGGCGCGCCTTTGACCGCGCCGCGCTTGTCCGCGTTATGCCGGGCTGCAGATTTTCGCGATTCGGTTCTACGGCCCGCGCTTCTTTCCAGATCCAGCGAATCTCCTTGAGAACGGCGGCGGCGGAAGCGAGGCGCGCGGTCGCGTGGCGAACGCCGGCTGGTGACTTCTATCGCGATACAGTCGATGGCGTGACGCAGCAATTCCTCGCATCCCGGTCGCGGCAAGCCGCCCCAAGCATCTGTCGCCGTGTTCAGGCTTGCCGGTTGCATCGCGTAGGCGTCCTCCTCATTTCTCTACCGCGGCCGGGGCTTGGAGTTTCTCGTCATCGCCTGCTATACATAACGAGATGCTAATGTGTGTCGTGGGCGCAGTGGTCCGCGACGCCGCATGCGGAGGTTGGATTGATGCAGAGGGAAACCGCGCCGAATGGGCGGTGGCCGCTTGACGGCATTTTCGCCGCAACCTATTGGAACCGGGTGGAACGCCGGGAGCAACGAGGCCTCGTGGCGGAGTGGTTACGCAGAGGACTGCAAATCCTTGCACCCCGGTTCGATTCCGGGCGAGGCCTCCAATGCCCGGGCTCCCGCGCGCCAGCGCGGGAGCTTGATGTTCCGGTCGAAATGAACCGCGGTTTTGACGCGGCAAGCGGATTGGTTGGAACATGAACGCTGATTTCTCCGAACGTCGGGTCAAGATGGTCGACGGTCAGGTTCGCACCACCGACGTCACCAGCGCACCGCTGCTGGAAGCCATGCTTGTCGTGCCGCGCGAGATTTTCGTCGGCGCCCCCCAGCGCGATCTCGCCTATATCGACGAGGATATCCGCATCGCGGACGGCGCCGGTGGCGCTCGCTACCTCATGGAACCGTCGCCGCTGGCCAAACTGATGCAACTGGCCGAGATCAGTCCCACCGATTCGGCGCTCGATATCGGCTGCGGCACGGGCTACGCCTCGGCCATCCTGTCACGGCTGGCAAGGTCTGTCGTGGCGCTCGAAAGCGAATCGACGCTGGCCGAAACCGCCAAATCGTTACTGTCATCCCTTGGCTGCGGCAATGTGACCGTGGTTCAGGGTCCGCTGGCGCAAGGCTATGCCGCCGCCGCACCCTATGACGTCATTTTCATCGGCGGCAGCGTCGCGAAAGTGCCGGCAACGCTGCTCGACCAGCTCGCCGAAGGTGGTCGACTCGTCGCGGTGGAGGGACAGGGCAATTCCGGCGTGGCGCGACTATTTTTCAAATCTGGGGGGATTGTAACCGGAAGAAGGGCATTTAATGCGGCAATTAAGCCACTACCGGGGTTCGAACGTGAGCGTGCTTTCGAATTCTGAATGATTTGGCCTTGCAGCAAAGGCTTTGTCATGGTCGCTTGCATTTGAACAATCGTTGCCGGTCCCGAACTGGGGGCACTTCGGGCCGAGCGACAGGGAGCATCAAACACGCTGCTCCGGCTACTCAAAGGAGAAGCTGGCGCGGCGTGGTTCCCATGGAAAACGAATGAGGGATATATCGTGCCGTCTGTATCCAAGACCCTTCTTGCAGCTGTCCTGGTTTCCGCGACCGCTTTGTCTCCGCTGGCCGCCTCGGCCGAAACCATCTCCGGCGCGCTCGCCAAGGCCTATCAATACAATTCCTCGCTGAATGCCTCACGGGCCGGCGTGCGCGTCACCGACGAGGGCGTTGCGATCGCCAAGTCCGGCTGGCGCCCGACCATCACCGGATCCGCCGACGCCAATTATGTGAACACCCACGCCAGGGGGTTCACCAGCAAGACATCGTCCGCCAGCGCAGGAATTGTGATCAACCAGAGCCTGTTCGACGGCTTTCAGACAAGAAACAATGTGGCGGCCGCGGAATCCCAGGTGAAAGCGTCGGTGGAGAGCCTGCGCAACACCGAGGAAAACACCCTGTTCAATGCGGCCACGGCCTATATGGACGTGATTCGCGACCGGCAGATTGCGGTCCTAACTCAGCAGAATCTCCAGTTCCTGACCGAGCAGGCGCGCGCTGCGCGCTCGCGTTTCGAGGTCGGCGAGGGCACCCGTACCGACGTCGCGCAGGCCGACGCCTCGCGCGCCTCGGCGGTGGCCTCGCTCAGCTCTGCCCGCGCACAAGCCCTGGCAAGCGCCGCGACCTACCATCAGATCGTCGGCGACGAACCCGGCAAGCTCAAGCCGGCTTCGCCAGTGTCCAGGCTGTTGCCGTCGAGCCTCGAGGCAGCGATCGGGATCGCGTCGAATGAACATCCGGCCATCCTCGCCACTCAGCATCTTGTCGACGCGGCTGCGTTTTCGGTGAAATCGGCAGAGGGAGCACTGTTGCCGCAACTTTCCGCCTCCGCAGGCATTTCGGACGACTATCTGAACCGCAATCCGAGCATCGGGACGAACGGCAATTCGACATCGGCCAATATTGGCGCGACGCTGACTATTCCGATCTATTCGGGCGGGCGGACCTCGGCGATCGTGCGGCAGAACAAGGAATCGCTCGGCGAAGCGCGTATCCAGGTTGACGTCAGCCGCGACCAGGTGCGCCAGGCCGTTGCGTCGGCATGGTCGCAGTACACCGCCGCGCAGCAAAGCGTCGCCGCCAACAGGCAGGTGATCGATGCCGCGCAGCTGGCGCTGAATGGCGTCATCGAAGAGCGCAATGTCGGCCAGCGCACGACACTCGACGTGCTCAACGCGCAGGCCACCGTCATCACCGCCAAGATCAACCAGGCCAATTCCGAACATGACGTGGTCGTGGCAAGCTATGCCATCCTGTCGGCAATCGGCCGTTTGTCGGCCGAGCGCCTTGCCCTGCAGGTGACCAAGTACAAGCCTGAGGAGCACTACAACGCCGTCAAGGACAAGTGGATCGGCCTGCGCACGCCGGACGGCCGCTAACGGGCGGCCACCTTAATTTCCCTGGAATGTCTGACAGGACCTTTCCTGGGACCGGCTCCACTTCGGTTTCGTGCTCTAATCTGTTGAAATCCCACATGTCCCCAGATTGGGGATTCTCGTGCGGCCATCCGTCGGGTACGCTGTTGCCATGATTCGAATCCGGCTCTTGCCGGAGCGGAAATCCACAGAGGTCACAAGGGCGGCGGATGTGACGATGGCAACGGCAAGCAGCGCACAGCGCGAACCTTCCATGGAAGAGATATTGGCTTCCATCCGGAGGATCATCGAGGACAGCGACAACGGCCGCAAGCAGCCGGGCGAGGCCGATGAGCTGCGGCAGGACCTGGCGCCGGCGCAAGGCGAGGCTCCAGCCGTCGACGTGGATGCGTTTCGCGCCGAACTGCATGCTGCCCCTGACGTCAGGAAGCCGGTCATGCTTGCCGAGATCAAGGCGTCGTCGCCAGAGCCGGTGATCGCACGGGGGGAAGCGCAGTCGCGCGTCGATCCCGTGCCCGTGAAGACGTCGATGACGCTTGCAGAGGTCAGCGCCAGGATCGCCGCGGAACCGGTGGCTGCCGTAAGGTCCGACGCGGCCCCGGAGGCCGGCGCGACAAGCGATGCCATCGTTGCCGATTGGCGGCACGAGATCGCGGCGGTTGGCGAGCAGGCCCAAGCGATGCCGGACAGGGGCATCCGCAAGCCGGTTGCCCAGCCCGATGTGCCGGTGAGCGAACCGGTGGCGGAGCCTGCCTTCGAGCAACCTGCTTCAAGCGGTGCTCCTACGGGCGCTACCGAGGTGCGTGCGGTGGCAAATGAAGCACCCGCGGCCCGTCCGGCAATCCTTTCCGAGCATGCGGGCAGGCAGGTTGCCGCGGCCTTTGGCGAGCTGTCCGACGCCTTTGCCAGCCGCAGCAAGAAGACATTCGACGAGATGGCCGAAGAAATGCTGCGGCCGATGCTGCAGGATTGGCTCGACAACAATCTGCCGACGCTGGTCGAGAGGCTGGTGCGCGAGGAGATCGAGCGCGTCGCGCGCGGGGCGCAGTAGGCCGTAAGCTCCAGGGCAATCGCCGATGTAAACGCCGCCGCCCGAGGCGGCGTTTTTCGTTGCCGCGCCATCAGCTCGCGCCTGCCGCCAAACAGACGAGATTTGCGTCGGGAGCCATGACAATGAATGTGCGGGCGCCTTCCGTTGAAATGAACACGGCCGCGCCTATCTGCTTGTGATGAACCAAGGCCGCCCTTGCGGTTGACTTGGCCAGGACCTTCCGATTTAGACCGAACCAGCAAAAATCCCGACAGCGCGGACCGTTCCCCCATGCTTGAAAAGACCTATGACGCAAAAACCGTCGAGCCGAAGATCGCCAAATTGTGGGAAGAGGCCGACGCGTTTCGCGCCGGCGCCGGGGCGGAGGAGGGCGCCGAGGCGTTCACCATCGTCATCCCGCCGCCCAACGTCACCGGATCGCTGCACATGGGCCACGCGCTCAACAACACGCTGCAAGACATCCTCGTGCGCTTCGAGCGCATGCGCGGCAAGAATGTGCTGTGGCAGCCGGGCATGGATCATGCCGGCATCGCCACGCAGATGGTGGTCGAGCGCCGGCTGATGGAAAAGCAGATCCACCGCCGCGACCTGACGCGTGAGCAGTTCATCGAGAAAGTGTGGGATTGGAAGGCCGAATCCGGGGGCGCGATCTTCAACCAGTTGAAGCGGCTCGGCGCCTCCGCCGACTGGAGCAGGGAACGCTTCACCATGGACGAAGGCCTGTCCAAGGCCGTGCTCGAAGTCTTCGTCACGCTCTACAAGGAAGGGCTGATCTACAAGGACAAGCGCCTTGTGAACTGGGACCCGAAACTGTTGACCGCGATCTCCGATCTCGAGGTCGAGCAGCAGGAGGTCAACGGCAACCTCTGGCACTTTCGCTATCCGATCGAGGGCGTCACCTTCGATCCGGAGAACCCGAAGACCTTCATCACCGTTGCGACGACGCGCCCAGAGACGATGCTCGGCGACACGGCGGTCGCGGTCAATCCCGAGGACGATCGGTTCCGGCATCTGGTCGGCAAGAATCTCGTCCTGCCGATCGTCGGTCGTAAGATTCCGGTGATCGCGGATGAATATTCCGATCCTGAAAAGGGCTCTGGCGCGGTCAAGATCACGCCGGCGCACGATTTCAATGACTTTGAGGTCGGCAAGCGTCACAAATTGCCGGCGATTAACATCCTGTCCGTCGAGGCTGCCATAAAGCTGAAAGACAATGAGGACTTCCTCGCCGGGCTCGATGTGACGCCGGAGCGCCAGGCTGTCTGGGACGAGCTCGACGGCCTCGATCGTTTCGTGGCGCGCAAGAAGCTCGTCGAACTGATGGAAGCCGGCGGCTTCCTCGACAAGGTTGAGCCGCATCGCCACGCCGTGCCGCATGGCGACCGCGGCGGTGTGCCGATCGAGCCGTTCCTGACCGAGCAGTGGTATGCCAACGCGGCCGAACTCGCCAAGCCGGCGATCGCCTCGGTGCGCGAAGGCCGCACCAATTTCGTGCCGAAGAACTGGGAGAAGACCTATTTCGACTGGATGGAAAACATCCAGCCCTGGTGCATTTCGCGCCAGTTGTGGTGGGGGCATCAGATCCCGGCCTGGTACGGGCCGGATGGACGCGTCTTCGTCGAGAAGTCCGAGGAAGAGGCGCTGAGTGACGCGATCGAATATTATCTGGCGCTTGAAGGGCCGTGGAAGGCCTGGGTCGAGGACAAGCTCGAGAACTTCAAGCCGGGCGAGATCCTGACCCGCGACGAGGACGTGCTCGACACCTGGTTCTCGTCGGCGCTGTGGCCGTTCTCGACGCTGGGCTGGCCGGATGAGACCCCGGAGTTGAAGACCTATTACCAGACCGACGTGCTGGTCACCGGCTTCGACATCATCTTCTTCTGGGTTGCCCGCATGATGATGATGGGCCTGCATTTCATGGACGAGGAGCCATTCCACACGGTCTATGTCCATGCGCTGGTGCGCGACAAGAACGGGCAGAAGATGTCGAAGTCGAAAGGCAACGTCATCGACCCACTCGATCTGATCGACGAATATGGGGCGGACGCGCTGCGCTTCACGCTGGCAGTGATGGCGGCGCAGGGCCGCGATGTGAAGCTCGATCCGGCGCGCATCGCCGGCTATCGCAATTTCGGCACCAAGCTGTGGAACGCCACGCGCTTCGCCGAGATGAACGAAGTCGCGCGCAATGATGACTTCTGGCTGAACGATGCCAAGCTGGCGGTCAACCGCTGGATCCTCACCGAACTGACACGCGCTGCCCGCGAGATCACCGACGGCATCACCTCATACCGCTTCAACGAGGCGGCCGGTGCTGCCTATCGCTTCGTCTGGAACCTGTTCTGCGACTGGTATCTGGAGCTCTTGAAACCAGTGTTCATGGGCACGGACGAGGCGGCCAAGGCCGAAAGCCGCGCCTGCGTCGCCTTCGTGCTGGATGAGATCTACAAACTGCTGCATCCGATGATGCCGTTCATGACGGAAGAATTGTGGGCGCAGACGGCGGGTGAGGGCAAGGAGCGTGACTCGCTGCTCTGCCATGCCGCCTGGCCGTCGCCGGATTTCGAGGATGCTGAAGCGGCCGCCGACATCAACTGGCTGGTCGATCTCGTGTCGGGCATCCGCTCGGTGCGTTCGGAAATGAACGTGCCGCCTGGGGCGATAGCGCCGCTGGTCGTGGTCGGCGCCAACGGCGTGACGCGTGAACGGCTGGTTCGTGAGGAGTCGGCGATCAAGCGGCTGGCGCGCGTCGGCGACATCTCGCTGGCTGACGCGGCACCCAAGGGCTCGGCGCAGATCGTGCTGAACGAAGCGACGATCTGCCTGCCGCTCGGCAGTCTGATCGATCTCGCCGCAGAGGCCGGCCGGCTGCAGAAGGAACTGGCCAAGGTGACCGAAGAGATCGCGCGCCTGCACAAGAAACTGTCCAACGAACGGTTCGTCGCCAGCGCGCCGGCCGAGATCGTCGAAGCGGAGCGCGAGAAGCTCGCCGAATATCGCGACGCCCAGGACAAGCTTTCAGTGGCGCTGACCAGGGTCCGGGACGCCGGTTGAAGCGCAGATTCGTGACGCTTCGTCCGGGCCTGGAGCGGGTATTTTTGCCTCGAAAACAGGCATTCCGTTGCGTTAATATTGACGTAAACGGAAACTTTTAGCCCCATTGTTGCCATAATGTAACAATGGGGTTCCCAGCCGCCAAAAACCGTTGTTTTTGCGCCTTTTCCGCAGATTTTCCGTCCTTTCGGCAGCTGTTGGACACTCCAGATGCCGGTTTTCCGTGTGCTGGTGCGGGTTGGCACTTTGGCAAAAATGCGTTCGGCGAACATGTACATGTACGCTCCAGGAATTCGTTGTTGCAGCGTTAACCTGAATTGGTTCTAGCTTGACGCACTAATTATTCGGGGAGGACATCCATGAACAATTTGCGTCTGAAAGCACTGCTGGGGGCAGGGTGCTTTTCGCTGGTTTTTGCAGGCTCGGTGCACGCTGGCGGCTTTTCGCGCGGCACGGCCGATACCGACATCCTTTTTGAGGACGGCAATTTCAACATGCGCACCAGCGTGACCTATGTCGCGCCCACCAGAAAATATTCGGTGAACCCGATGAATCCCTATCTGGTCGGGGAGAACTATTCCGACAGCTACGCGGTCCCATCGGCTGCGGTTAAATTCAAGCTGACGGACAGTCTCTCCTGTGCCGGTACTCTTACGGAATCATTCGGTGGCGGTGCGACGTGGTCGCGTTCGAGTGGAACGCTCGGCAAGTTGAATGAAGACTTCACCATGTATGAATATGGCGCGACTTGCGGGTTGAAATTCGACCTCAGCAAGGGGCGTATCTGGCTTATTGGCGGCGTCTACAATGAAGTTACCGATTACAATCTCGTAGCCGGTGCTCCCTTGGGTACAAACATACCGGTCCTTGGCGTCAGCCTGCACGACAGCAATTTCGGCTGGCGCGCCGGCATTGCCTACGAAATCCCGGAAATCGCGCTCCGCACGCAATTGATGTATCGGTCAGGTGTCGACATCAATGCCACCGGCACGGCAAGCTTGCTGGGAGGGAATCTTCCTGGTGGAGCAACCGGGCAAGCCAACTTTCCGCAGTCGGTCGAGTTCAAGGCGCAGACTGGTATCGCTCCAGGCTGGCTCGCCTATGGCAGCGTGAAGTGGACGAATTGGTCGGTTACGGAAGCGCTGATGCTGAACGTGCCGGCGCTATCGCTGAACAGTGGGAATCTGTATTTCTGGCGCGACGGTTGGACGGTCACCGGTGGCATCGGTCACAAGTTCAACGATCAAATCTCAGGAACCGTGTTTGCAACCTATGACCGTGGCGTCAGCACCGGTTGGGATCTGACGGGCGACAGCTATACAATCGGAACCGGTGTTTCGATGAAGGACAAATTAGGCGGCGAACTCCGCTTGGGTGTAGCGGCAGTATATCTGGCCTCGGTTTCCGAAACCAAATACAACAACAGTTACGTTCCGGGCAGTCCTGACCCACGCAACGGTTTCAACCGCTCCGTTCAGGGCGACTGGGGATACGCCCTATCCACCGGCTACAGCATCAAGTGGTAACGTCTTCGATCGTCGAGAAAAAGGCCGGCAATGTCCGGCCTTTTTCGTTAGCTGAGCCTTTTGACTTCATTGAAGGTCAAGTGGTAACCATCTGAAACTGAATATCAAAGGCTGGGCATTGTCCGCCTTTTATGTTGGACCGGACGTCGTCGGGGGTCCCGAAATCCAAGCTGCGTTGCATATTGGCCGCAGTGGGGCCGCTTCCTGCGATTGTGACGTTTTGGCAACAGTTTCTGAACAACCCCTGCGCTACAAATCCGCCTGAGGAAATTGCCCATTTCCCGCCATAAACCCGGCGCACCTCGATCTTGTCTCGGGACGCGCGCCAAAAGGCTCGGCGATGGGGCAGGCCGCGCCGCCCGCGGCAAGGAAGAGTATGGACGCCAGAGGCATTTCCAAGGCTAAGCTCCCCAGCCGCCATGTGACCGTCGGGCCGGCGCGTGCGCCGCACCGCTCCTATCTCTATGCGATGGGCTTGTCGGCCGCTGAAATCGCGCAGCCGCTGGTCGGCGTCGCCTCCTGCTGGAACGAAGCGGCCCCCTGCAACATCTCGCTGATGCGCCAGGCGCAAGTGGTCAAGAAGGGCGTGGTCGCCGCCAATGGCACGCCGCGCGAATTCTGCACCATTACGGTCACCGACGGCATCGCCATGGGCCACCAGGGCATGAAGTCGTCGCTGGTGTCGCGCGAGGTCATCGCCGATTCTGTCGAACTCACCATGCGCGGCCATTGCTATGACGCGATGGTGGGGCTCGCCGGCTGTGACAAGTCGCTGCCGGGCATGATGATGGCCATGGTGCGTCTCAACGTGCCATCCATCTTCATCTATGGCGGTTCGATCCTGCCGGGCAGCTATCGCGGCCGGCAGATCACCGTGCAGGATGTGTTCGAGGCGGTCGGCCAGCACTCGGTCGGTACGATCAGCGATTCCGAACTGCTTGAAATCGAGCAGGCGGCCTGTCCGTCGGCCGGCTCCTGCGGCGCGCAGTTCACCGCCAACACCATGGCCACCGTCGCCGAGGCGATCGGCCTGGCACTGCCTTATTCCTGCGGTGCGCCGGCGCCTTACGAGATGCGCGATCGTTTCAATTTCGCTTCCGGCGAAAAGGTCATGGAGCTCATCGCGAAAAACATCCGGCCGCGCGACATCGTCACGCTGAAGGCGCTGGAGAACGCAGCGACCGTGGTCTCCGCCACTGGCGGCTCAACCAATGCAGCGCTGCATCTGCCGGCGATCGCGCATGAGGCGGGGATAAAGTTCGATTTGTTCGATGTCGCCCGCATCTTCGAGAAGACGCCCTATATCGCGGACCTCAAGCCCGGCGGCAAATATGTCGCCAAGGACATGTTCGAGGCCGGCGGCATTCCGCTGTTGATGAAGACGCTGCTCGACCACGGCTATCTGCATGGCGATTGCCTGACGGTCACTGGCCGTACTTTGGCCGAAAATATGGAGCACGTTGCCTGGAATGAACACCAGGATGTGGTCCGCCCGGCCAACAGACCTATTACCCAAACCGGCGGTGTCGTGGGCTTGAAAGGAAACCTTGCCCCCGAAGGCGCGATCGTGAAGCTCGCGGGCATGACGGAGTTGAAATTCTCCGGCCCCGCGCGCTGCTTCGATTCGGAAGAGGAGTGCTTCGAAGCGGTGACGCACCGCAACTACCGGGAAGGCGAGGTTCTGGTCATCCGTTACGAAGGGCCGCGCGGCGGACCGGGCATGCGCGAGATGCTGTCGACGACAGCGGCGCTCTACGGCCAAGGCATGGGCGGCAAGGTGGCGCTGATCACCGACGGGCGCTTTTCGGGCGCGACGCGCGGCTTCTGCATCGGCCATGTCGGACCCGAAGCGGCAGTTGGCGGCCCGATCGGTCTCATCCGGGATGGCGACGTGATCTCGATCGACGCGGTGAACGGCACGATCGAGGTGGCGCTGACCGAGGCCGAGCTGGCGGCGCGGGCCAAGACATGGAAGGCGCGCACGACCGACTATCAGTCGGGCGCGATATGGAAATACGCACAGACGGTCGGGTCTGCCCGCGATGGCGCGGTCACTCATCCGGGCGGTGCGAAAGAAACACACTGCTATGCGGACATCTGAGTTGCTGAGGTCCTCTGTCCTTCCGGCACTGGTCGCCGTTGCGATCTTTGGCGCCGTGGGCCAGGCCATGGCCTTCGACGACAAGGTGTTCGATGACAAGACCGGCGTGAAGCCGCAGTCGAGCCCCTGGGCGGTGTTCCAGTTCGGCTTCTCCGCCTACAAGAACGGCCACAAGGAACAGGCCGCCGAGGCTTATAAATACGCCGCCGAGAACGGCCAGATCGGCGCCACCTGGAAGCTTGCCCGCATGTATGCCGAGGGCGATGGCGTGGCGCGCGACGACTATGAGGCATTCAAGTTCTTCTCGGAAATTGTCGATCAGGATGTCGAGCCCGGTTCGCCGGAAGAAAGCTACGTCTCCGATGCGCTGGTGGCGCTCGGCGATTATCTGCGCAAGGGTATTCCCGGCAGTCCGGTCACCGAGAACGAGGTGGCGGCCCAGGAATATTACATGCGTGCGGCCGCCAACTACCGCAACCCGAACGCCCAGTTCGAGATGGGGCAGATGTTCCTGAAAGGCGAGGGAGGCGTGAAGGCCAGCGTCAAGCAGGCCGGGCGCTGGTTCCAGCTCGCCGCCGAGAAAGGCCATGCCGGCGCGCAGGCGACGCTTGGCCATTTGCTCTTCCAGAGTGGCAAGATCGTTCGCGGCCTGGCGATGATGACGGCCGCCCTTGAACGTGCGCCGCCCGCCGACCAGCCCTGGATTCGTGGCATGCAGGAAGAGGCCTTCGCCGCCGCCGGTGAAGCCGACCGCCGCACCGCGATCTCGCTCGCCGACGACATCCTGACCAAGGGCAATAACACCGATCAGTAAAGGCGCGACGGCTGAGCCCGCCAATCTCTTCGACGAGCGTGGAGATAAGCTATGGGGAAAATCAGTTCTCGGTCGGTTCTGTCGGCACCCTGCTTGGCGCCGGCGTCGAGATCGGCGTGGCGGGCAGGCGCGGCGCCGTGGTGTTTCCAGGACAGCTATCGCCGACCTTCGTCCATGATGTGTTGTTGAGCACCATGTCGCAGCGGGCCAGATGACTTTGGTCGGCTGTCAGGCAGGCGACCTGACCGACCGGATAAGATTTTCCATTGGCCAGACATTCCGGGGCGGCGAAGGCCGGCACGATCGCAGCCATGGTGAAGGCCAAGCCGATCGGACAAAGAGCAAACCGAGTGGTCATGGGAACCCCAGCCGCCATGATGATTTCTCACCATGCGCCCGATTTGTGGCGATAGAAGGTCCGCCGTCGGCCGAAGGGCAGGGCTTCCCGGTCAGGCCGGCTGCAGGGCGAGGTCGATTGCCACCGGCACATGGTCGGACGGTTTTTCCCAGGCGCGCACGTGTTTTTCGATCGAGGCGGACGAGAACCGGTTGGCAGCTTCCGGGGACAGCAGCAAATGGTCGATGCGGATGCCGTTGTTCTTCTGCCAGGCGCCGGCCTGGTAATCCCAGAAGGTGTAGGTGTCGCGGGCGTCGGTGACGGCTCGCACCGCTTCGGTGAAACCGAGATTGAGCAGCCGGCGGAAGGCCTGCCGGGTCTGCGGCTGGAACAGCGCGTCGCCCAACCAGTTTTCCGGAAACCGCGCGTCGATCGGCTCGGGAATGACGTTGTAGTCGCCGGCCAGCACCAGGGCCTCTTCCAGCCTCAGGCGCTCCTCGGCCCAGCGCTCCAGCCGCGTCATCCAGGACAGCTTGTAGGGGAACTTCTTCTCGTCATCGATCGGATTGCCGTTCGGTAGATAGAGGGAAGCGACACGCAAGGCGCCCTTGTCGGTCGAGAAGACGCCTTCGATGAAACGCGCCTGCTCGTCGGCATCGTCACCGGGCAGGCCTTTGACAACTTCGTCGAAGCGCAGCTTCGACAGCAGGGCAACGCCGTTGAAACCCTTCTGGCCATGGGTCTCGACATTGTAGCCAAGCGCCTCGATCTCGGCGCGCGGGAACTGATCGTCGACCGTCTTGATCTCCTGCAGGCAGACGATGTCGGGCGCGCTCTCGGTCAGCCAATGGGTGAGGTTGCCGAGGCGGGCGCGCACGCCGTTGATATTCCAGGTGACGATTTTCATGACGGTCTCATTACTCTTGCGGCGGATGGCGTTCGACCAGACCGATCGTATTGCCGGCAGGGTCCTTTAGGAAGGCCATCCACTCGCTTTCCCCCGCTGGACCGAAAAGACCCTTGGCGTCGCGATGGACGAGAGCCGGCGGCGCGGTGAAGGGAACGCCCGCGGCCTTTGCCTCGGCGTGGAAATCATCGAGGCCTGATATGTCGAGATAGACGGTTCCGGCCGGTATGCCATCGGTGAACAGCAGCCTGATGTCGCCGGCCATGATGAAGGCTATGCCCGGCGGCTCGAAGCGCGCATGCACATTCATGCCGAGCACGTCGTGCCAGAAGGTCAGCGTCGCGTCGAGGTTCCGTCCGGCCGACAGCGCGACCTGACGGACCGCGCCGATGGCAGGCATGCCGCTAGATGGAGAAACTGGTGCCGCAGCCGCAGGAAGCCACCGCATTCGGGTTCCTGATCTGGAAAGACTGGCCCATCAAATCGTCGACGAAGTCGATCACCGAGCCGCCCATGTAGGCCAAGGACACGTCGTCGATCAGCACCGTGGCGCCGTCCTTCTCGATGGCGACGTCATCGTCGTTGCGCGTATCGACCAGGTCGAACTTGTAGGAAAAGCCCGAGCAGCCGCCGCCTTCGACGGAAACGCGCAGTGCCGTCTTGCCGGCTTCGCCAGAGACGATCTTGGCGATCCGCTTGGCCGCGGCCTCGGTCATGTCGACTTTCATGGCAGTCTTGGCATCCGCGCCCATGGGCGTCACCTTGCTTTCCGTTTCACATGATAGGTATGAAGCGCGAGCGGCCAAGTCAACCACATCCCAAGTCAACTGCACCAAGTCAACCTGCGGCATCGATCATGACCAACGAGTTGGGCGACATCGGATTTGGCTACCGGCCACGCGCGGCTTATGCCACCGATCCGGCGCGCTCGCGCGGCCGGCTGTTCGACGAGGTCGAAAGCCCGACCCGCACGCCGTTCCAGCGCGACCGGGACCGCATCATCCATTCGACCGCGTTCCGGCGGCTCAAGCACAAGACCCAGGTCTTCATCGCCCATGAAAGCGACCATTATCGCACAAGGCTGACCCATTCGATCGAAGTGGCGCAGATTGCCCGTGCGCTGGCGCGGGCGCTGCGCGGCGACGAGGATCTCGCCGAGGCGGTCGCGCTGGTGCATGATTTCGGCCACACACCCTTCGGTCACACCGGCGAAGACGCGCTGAACGACAAGATGGCCGCCTGGGGCGGCTTCGATCACAACGCTCAATCGCTGCGTATCGTGACGAGGCTGGAAGCGCGATATGCCGAATTCGACGGGTTGAACCTGACCTGGGAAACGCTTGAGGGCCTGGTCAAGCACAACGGTCCACTGACGGACACCAGCGGCAAAGGCCTGAAAGGACCGGTGCCGCAGGCGATCCGCGATTATTCGCAGCTGCAGGACCTCGAACTCGACCGGTTCGCCGGCATCGAGGCGCAATGCGCGGCGATCGCCGATGACATCGCCTACAACACCCATGACATCGACGACGGCCTGCGGGCAGGGCTGCTGACGCTCGACATGCTGGAGGCCGTCTCGCTGCCGGGAGCGATCCTGAAGGGCGTGCGCCAACGCTATCCGGCGCTCGATGACGTACGCACCGGCCACGAATTGATGCGGCGGCAGATCACCGCCATGGTCGAGGACGTCATTGTCTGCGCGACCGCCAATCTGGAGCGTGCAGGGCCGCGCAGCGCCGATGCTGTGCGGGCGGCGGGCGAGACGATGGTTACTTTTTCCGCCGAGATGGCCGCGGCCGAGAAGGAACTGAAGGCGTTCCTCTACAAGCACCTCTACCGGCACGCGGAGGTGATGCGGGTGCGCGCCGGTGCCGAGCAGATCGTCAGGGACCTGTTCGACGCCTATTTCGCCGATCCTCGTGCCATGCCGGACGGCTGGCGCGAGGGGCTGGACCGGGCCGAAGATCGCATCAAGGCGCGCAGCGTTGCCGATTTCCTCGCGGGCATGACCGACACCTACGCGCTGAAGGAACATCGGCGTTTGTTTGACCGCACACCGGATTTGAGCTAGGGCGGGCGCGATTTTGCCGGCCAACGAGCCGGATTCGCTATAAAGCCGCCAGAGCAATACCCATGAACATCTTCGCCGATTTCACCGCGCGAGTCACAAAGGCTGTCGAAGCGCTCGATCTGAAAGACAAGGACGGCGTTTCGCCCGACCTGTCGCGGATTGCCGTCGAACCACCGCGCGACGCCAGCCATGGCGATCTCGCGACCAATGCCGCGATGGTGCTGGCCAAGCCAACCGGCCAGAATCCGCGCGCATTGGCCGAGAAACTGGCGGAGGCGCTGCGGGCCGACAAGGATGTCGCCGCCGCCGAGGTCGCAGGCCCAGGCTTCGTCAATCTCCGGCTCAAGGACGGCTTCTGGCAGGCTCATCTGTCGGTGCTTCTCGGCGAGGGCCGCAACTATGGCCGCTCGACGATCGGGGCCGGCCGGAAAACCAATGTCGAATATGTCTCGGCCAACCCGACAGGGCCGATGCATGTCGGCCATTGCCGGGGCGCGGTAGTCGGTGACGCGCTCGCCAACCTGATGGCGTTCGCCGGCTACGACGTGACCAAGGAATATGTCATCAACGACGCCGGCTCGCAGATCGATGTCCTCGGGCGTTCGGCGATGCTGCGCTACCGCGAGGCGCTCGGCGAGGACATCGGCGAGATTCCGGCCGGACTTTACCCGGGGGACTATCTCGTCCCGGTCGGCGAGGCTTTGGTCCGGGAGTTTGGCCGCTCCCTGCTGCAGATGCCGGAAGACGAGGCGCTGGCCATCGTCAAGGACCGCACCATCGATGCGATGATGGCGATGATCCGCGAGGACCTCGCGCTGCTCAACGTGCACCACGACGTGTTCTTCTCCGAGCGCATGCTGCATGCCGACAATGCCAGGAAGATCCGCTCGGCGATCAACGACCTGACGCTGAAGGGCCACATCTACAAGGGCAAGCTGCCGCCGCCCAAGGGCGAGAAACCGGACGACTGGGAAGACCGCGAACAGACGCTGTTCCGTTCGACCGCCGTGGGCGACGACATGGACCGGGCGCTGGTCAAGTCCGATGGCGCCTTTACCTATTTCGCCGCCGACGTGGCGTATCTGAAGGACAAGGTCGATCGCGGCTTTGTCGACCTGATCTATGTGCTTGGCGCCGACCATGGCGGCTACGTCAAGCGGCTGGAAGCGCTGGCGCGGGCGATTGCCGGTGACGACGTCAAGCTCACCGTGCTTTTGTGCAACTTGGTCAAGCTGTTTCGCGATGGCGAGCCGGTCCGCATGTCGAAGCGGTCCGGCGACTTCGTGACGTTGCGCGAGGTGGTTGAAGAAGTCGGGCGCGACCCGATCCGCTTCATGATGCTCTACCGCAAGAACGATGCACCGCTTGACTTCGACTTCGCCAAGGTGACGGAGCAGTCGAAGGACAATCCGGTGTTTTATGTCCAGTACGCCTCGGCGCGCTGCCATTCGGTGTTCCGGCAGGCGAGCGAGCAATTGGGCGAGGCGAATTTCGATCGCAATCGCCTGGCTGCCGCGGTGACGTCGTTGACAGACGAGGGCGAGATCGGCCTGATCCGCAAGCTCGCAGAATATCCACGCCTGATCGAGTCCGCAGCACTTGCGCTCGAGCCGCATCGACTGGCATTTTATCTCTATGATCTGGCGTCCAGTTTCCACGGCCATTGGAACCGTGGCACGGATAATCCGGACTTACGTTTTGTTAAGGTTAACGACCGAGAATTGACGCATGCCAGACTAGGGCTGGTGCAGGCTGTTTCGGACGTTTTGACGTCCGGCCTGACGTTGATCGGAGCCGCCGCGCCCACCGAAATGCGTTAGGTTTAACTAAAAAACCTGTCACCTTTTGCCCACATTGCGCTGGTAAGGGCCAACCCTGCGCGACGTCCATGGCGTCCGACTGAGTGCGAGTTCGGGAACAATAATGGCAGACAGAACCCAGCTGAGAATAGCCGACAACAACGACATCGCCGACGATGATCCGTTCGCGGAGCTGACCAGGATCATGGGATTCGACCCACGCCAGCCGGTCAAGCCGCAGGCGCCGGTCCCGTCACAGGTCACTGTCGCCGGTCCGTCAGTGCAAGAGGACGATTTCGATATCGATCTCGAAAAGGAACTGATGGGCGAGTTCAACGCTGGCGACAGCGTCGTCGCTCCCGTCGTCGAGGTTCATGAGCCGGCATTCGAAACGGCGGCCATCCATGCGGCGGACGACGATCTTGCCCTTTCGCTCGACGACGATTTCCATCTGGACATGGCCGATGTCGATGATCAGGCGGTCGTCGCCAGCCATGCGAGTGCCGCTGCGGCCGATGCCGCGCCATCCGTCGAGCCTGCCTTCGACGCCGATTTCGACAATGCCGTCGCCAGTTCGCTTGAAGGCGTTTCGCCCTATGAGGACGATCTGCCGATGGAGGACGAGCTTGCCGCGTCGCTCGACCGGGACTTCCATGTCGAGGATGAGGCCGCCGAGACTCAGCACGCTGTTGCCGAAGAGCCGGTGATTGAGGAGCCGGTCTCGGACCATCAGTTCGACGATGCGGTCGCCATGTCGCTCGAAGACGAACTGATGCTTGACGACCATTCGGCGGATCAGCACCACGCGGCTGCCGTCGAATACCCAGAACCGGCGCAGGCCGCCGCGAATGAGGCCCAGGCGGTCTCCGATGAGGCTTTCGCGGGCCACTTCGACGACGCCATGGCCGATGTCGGCGCGGATTTTGACATTCAGGCGGACGAGCCGGTGGCCTTTGATGAGGCGGAGGCGGACGAAGTGTTCACTCATGCCGAGGAAACGAAGGGCGAGATCCCAAGCGCCGAACCCGTGTCGGATGACGCTTTCGATGTGAACCTCGATGACGCGTTTGCCGAGCCTGCCGAAGAGCCGGCCGCCGAGCTCGCGGCTGCTGCGGTTCAACCGGCGGCGACGGCAGCCCCCGCTGCCAATATGGCCGAGCCGGCGCAAGCCCCCATGGCCGATGAACGGAGCCTCGAGGACGAGTTGAATGCGCTTCTCGGCGCCATGACCGCACGCGCGGTGCCGTCTGCCAAGGAGCCGGCCATGGCCGGACCCGTCGTGGCTCAACCTGCTGCTATTCCAATTCAATCGCCTGTCGCAGCCGCAAAGACCACCGAGGAGCCCGCCGATCTTGTTGGCGAACTCGACTGGGATCTCGACGAACCGGCATCCGAAGAGGAAATGCATCACTCCGATGCCGCACAGGCCGCCGATACCGATCCCGATAATCTGCTGCTCGATGAGCTTCAGGATCTTGGCTCGCATGCCACTGATGCTGATCAAGTCGATGTCGATATCGACAATGATGCGTTCGATGCCGCCTTGGCCAAGAGCCTGGATCCGAGTGACGGAGCAGTCTTCCGGCAGGATCAAGCTGATTCTCCCGATTGGCAGGCGGAACGCTCCGCACCGGCGGAACCGGCCCGTTCGTGGAGCCGCGTAACACCGGTTCCCCAGCAGCCGGCATTTGCCGCGCAGCCAGCCGCTTCGATGGCTGCCGGGGCCGTGGCACCGGAAGTGGCCGCGATGCCGCCCTACCATCCGACCGAGCCCGTTGCGGCCGCCCCTTATGCGACGCCGGTATCCGCGCCGCAGCCCCGCCAGTCCTCCCGCTACGAAGAGATGCCTGATGTCGAGACGGTCGACGTGCCGGAGCGCGTTGTGGCGCTGGCTGACGATCTCGACATTCCGGAGCTGCATTTCGAGGAAGATGAACCGGCGGCATCCGGCTATGACGATCTTGACGCAGAGTTCGCCAGCCTTCTGACGGAAATGAATTCGGTGGATGTCGCGCCGGCTCCCGCTGCTGCCGCAAGCAGCGCTTCCCATGCGGATGAATCCTATAATGCCGGTTTCAATTCGGGATATGAGGCGCTCAATCCGGGATATGAGGGGCTCAATCCGGGATATGAGGGCCCCAATCCGGGATATGAGAAGCTCAATCCGGGATATGAGAAGCTCAATCCGGGATATGCGCTCAATCAGGGATACGAACAACCCAAGTCGGCCTATCAGCCGGAAGCGCGGACCTATGCGGCGCGGCCGGCCGAAATGCCTGCCCGCGGGGCGGCGACCACAGGCTACGCCAATGCCGCCGACGGCTTCGACCTCGACAGCCTGCCCGGCAGCCAGCCGGTCTCGCAGGCGGACGATTTTACCGTCGATGAACTCGACTACGATCCTGAACTTGACGAGGCCATGTCTGTTCCCGGGCTCGGCGAGCGGGAAGCGGCCAGGCCGTCGGGCCGGCGCGGCCTGTTCATCGCTGCGATCGTCGGCGCGGTGGCGGTTGCAGGCGGTCTTGGTGCCTTTGCCCTGTCTCTTGGCGGCAAGGGTGGCAGCGAGGCCCCGGTGATCGTGAAGGCCGACAATTCGCCAATCAAGATCAAGCCCGAAAATCCGGGCGGCACTGTGGTGCCGAACCAGGACAACAAGGTCTATGACGCCGTGGTCAAGGGTGCGAAGCCCGCCGAGCCGGTGCAGCAGAAACTTGTCACCAACACCGAGGGACCTGTGGATGTGCAGGCGAAGGATCCGGCCCGTGCCGTCGATCTTTCTTCTGGCCAGAGCGCTGCCGCTGGCGTGACGGACGAGGGCAACACCGCCCCGATCGCCAATGCCGTCGCGACCGCCAATGCAGCACCGGCCGCCAGTGCGCCGGCCGACAATGCGGCACCGGCGCCCAAGTCCGAGGATCGCATCGCGCAGGTGCTGCAGGATGCCGACAAGGGCACCAGCACCGACGTCGTCGCCGTTGCGCCGCGCAAGGTGAGGACCATGGTGGTCAAGTCAGACGGCTCGCTGGTGCCGCGCGAGGATCCGGCACCGGCCGCACCGCAGGTGGCCGCCACTGAACCAGCCGATCCGGCGCCCCAGCATGTCGCCCCTTCGGGCCAGTCCGATGCCGACCAGACCGGTACCGTGGCGACCGCCGCCGCCCAGGCGGACGAGCCTGCGCTCAAGCCGGCAGCCAAGCCGCCGGCGAAGGCGCAGTCGGCCAACACGCCGGCCAAAGTTCCGGTGGCGCCGCAGCGTCCGTCCGACCAGCCGGTCGACGTCGTCGGCGAGGTCAAGCCCGATCAGGTCGCTTCCATCGATCCGGCAACGGCGGCGACCGGCGGTTCATGGTCGATGCAGATCGCTTCGCAGCCGACCGTGGAAAGCGCCCAATCGACTTACCAGGATCTGCAGCGCCGCTACGGCAGCGTGCTTTCCGGCCGCACCGCCAACATCGTCAAGGCCGAGATCGCAGGCAAAGGCACATTCTACCGCGTCCGCGTTCCGGCTCAGTCGCGCAACGATGCCATCAATTTGTGCACCAGCTACAAGGCAGCCGGCGGCAACTGCTTCGTGTCGCGTTAGACGCCGATAACCATTCAAAAACCGGCGCGGCCCAAGGCCGCGCCGGTTTTCGTATAGGCTGCCCCTATGCGCCCGGCTTTTTCATGTGCCCGTTTTTCATGTGGGAGCATATCTTGTGGTCGCGGCCTGCGAGCCGAGACGATTCCCTTTGATCGCGCGAGGCCTTAGACTCCAGCCATGACCGAATCAAAATCCATGATCCTCGGCTGTGCCGGGAAATCGCTCACCCGCGAAGAAATCAACTTCTATCGCAATGAATGCCCCTGGGCCTTCATCCTGTTTGCCCGCAACATTAGCGAGACCGAGCAGATCCGTGATCTGGTCGCCGAGATGCGCGACTGCATCGGGCGTCCGGATGCGCTGGTGTTCATCGACCAGGAAGGCGGCAGGGTGCAACGCCTTCGGCCACCGCTGGCGCCAAACTATCCGGCGGGCGGCGCGCTTGGCGCGCTGTGGCGCGACGATCACGACGCCGGCGCCCGTGCGGCCTGGCTGATGGCGCGCCTGCACGCTTTTGACCTGCTGCGCTACGGCATCACAGCAGATTGCCTGCCGGTGCTCGACGTGCCGATCGAAGGTGCCAGCGATGTCATCGGCGCGCGCGCCTATGGCAAGGAGCCGCGCGCGGTCATCGAACTTGGCCGCGCCACGGCCGAAGGCCTGATGTCGGGCGGCGTGCTGCCTGTCATGAAACACATTCCGGGCCATGGCAGGGCCTTTGCCGACACGCACTTCGAGTTGCCTACAGTCGACGCTTCGCTCAGCGACCTGCAGCGGCATGATTTCGCTCCGTTCAGGGAGCTTAACCATCTGCCGATGGCGATGACCGCGCATGTCGTCTACAGCGCCATCGATCCCAAGAATCCGGCAACGACGTCCGGCAAGGTCATCGACGAGATCATTCGCTGCGACATCGGCTTTGACGGGCTCCTGATGAGCGACGACACTTCGATGAAGGCACTTTCTGGGGATTTCCCGACAAAGGCGGCCTCGATCCTTGCGGCGGGCTGCGATCTGGTCCTTCACTGCAACGGCGTTTTCGAGGAGATGGCGGGCATCGCATCGCGCACCCGGGGGCTTGAGGGCAAGTCGCTGGAGCGCGCAAAGCGGGCGATGACCTATATCAGCAAAAGCGACACGGCCGAGGAAACCGAGATACGCGCTGAATTCGCCACCTATTTCGATGCGGTGGCCTGACCAAGAGGAAGTGGAAGGACTGTGGCGGAAACATTGGAGAGCAAGGCCCCGATGGACCGCCTGTGGGCCGAGAATGACGATTCACGGCTGACCGGCGATCCGTCGCTGGTGGTTGACGTCGCCGGGTTCGAAGGTCCGCTCGATCTCCTGCTGCATCTTGCCCGCAACCAGAAGGTCGACCTGGCGCGCATTTCCATCCTTGCGCTGGCCGAGCAATATCTGGCCTTTGTCGAGACGGCGAGGGCGCTGCGCCTCGAGCTTGCCGCCGACTACCTGGTGATGGCGGCATGGCTGGCGTTCCTGAAATCGAAGCTTTTGATCCCCAAGCAGCCGGGCGAGGAGGGTGAAAGCGGCGAGGAACTGGCGGCGGTGCTGCAATTCCGGCTGAAGCGGCTCGAGGCCATGCGCGACGCGGCGGCGCGTCTCGTCAATCGCAACCGACTCGGCCGCGACGTGTTCGCGCGCGGCATGCCGGAGATGGTCATCATCGAGAAGCGCAACTCTTACTCGGCCTCGCTCTACGACCTTTTGACCACTTATGCGCAGCAGCGGCAGAAGCAGGCGATCACCAATGTGACGATCGCCAGGCGCGGTGTCTGGTCGCTCAAGGATGCCCGAGATATCCTGACGCGGCTGATCGGCTCGCTGCGGGACTGGACGGCGCTCGACAGCTTCCTCATCCAGTATCTGACCAGCCCGGAAGAGCGGCGCACGGCCATCGCCAGCTCATTCGCAGCGACACTGGAGCTGGTGCGCGAGCGCAAAATGGATATGCGGCAGGACCAGGTGTTCGCGCCGATCTATCTGCGCGACCACCGCGCACAGACAATCAAGCCAGTCGAGGTGGCATCATGAGCGAACGCGCCAACGCTTCGGTTATCCCGTTCAAGGTGGACGAGGAGCAGGAAGAGGGCGAACTCGACCAGGCTTCAGCCCTGAATCCGGAACAGAATCCGGCCGAGCGCCTGCACATGGCCGAGGCCATCCGCATGGCCGAGGCGATCGTCTTCGCCAGTGCCGAACCGGTCAGCGAAAAGCAGCTTGCCGCACGCCTTCCAGATGGCATCAACATCGCGCTTGCGATGGTGGAATTGCAGCAGATCTACGCCCGGCGCGGCGTCAATCTGGTCCGGGTCGGCGATGCCTGGGCGTTCCGCACCGCCGGCGATCTTGCCTTCCTGATGAGCCGCGACACGGTGCAGCAGCGCAAGCTGTCGCGGGCCGCGCTCGAAGTGCTGGCGATCATTGCCTATCACCAGCCGGTGACGCGCGCCGAGATCGAGGACATCCGTGGTGTCGAAACCTCGAAAGGCACACTCGACACGCTGCTGGAGACGGAATGGGTGCGTATGCGCGGCCGTCGCAAAACGCCTGGCCGTCCCGTCACTTATGGCACCACCGAAACCTTCCTTGACCATTTTGCGCTCGAGGAAATCCGTGATCTTCCCGGCATGGAGGAATTGAAGGGCGCCGGCCTGCTTTCGGGCCGCATGCCGTCGAATTTCTCGATCCCGCTGCCGCCGGCCGACCCCGACGTGCTGAGCGAGGACGAGGATCCGTTGACCGACATCGATCTCGAGGAACTCGGCCTGCTGACGCCGCGCGTCACGGAAGATTGACCACGGGCGCCTATCAAAAGCTGCTTTCCGGCTTTACATGCGCCGTTTGGTAGCGGGCCGCTTCGCCGAAAATGCGTGACATCCGCCAGCCTTTCATAAACTCTGTCGCGGTTGTG
Organism: Mesorhizobium sp. B2-4-17; assembly: GCF_006441275.1. Classification (NCBI taxonomy): domain Bacteria; kingdom Pseudomonadati; phylum Pseudomonadota; class Alphaproteobacteria; order Hyphomicrobiales; family Phyllobacteriaceae; genus Mesorhizobium; species Mesorhizobium sp. B2-4-17. The sequence goes on from NZ_VFUX01000028.1 coordinate 44,063, forward strand.
TTTGAATCCCAACGCGAAAACGCATAGATCATCGCCAGGGAAAACATTCGAGAGAGATTTGCTATGGGTTCATTTTCAATTTGGCACTGGATGATCGTGCTGGTCATCGTGCTTCTGGTGTTCGGCCGCGGCAAGATTCCGGAGCTGATGGGCGACATGGCCAAGGGCATCAAGAGCTTCAAGAAGGGCATGGCCGACGACGACGTTGCCGACGACAAGCGTACCGTCGAGCACCGCGCCGACGAAACCGTTTCGGCAGCCAAGGAAAAAGTCAGCAAGAGCTGAGCCCAACGGTGTTGCTTTGTGCATGTCGTTGTCCCAAAACCGCTTCGCACTTTCGGGCGACAAGCACTAGTCGGAACTGATAGCCATGTTTGAAGTCGGCTGGACCGAAATGCTGGTGATCGCGATCGTCATGATCGTGGTCGTCGGGCCGAAGGATTTGCCCAACATGCTGCGCACCTTCGGCCGCACGACGGCGAAGCTGCGCACCATGGCGGCCGACTTCCAGAAACAGTTCAACGAGGCGCTGAAGGAAGCCGAGCTCGACGACGTCAAGAAATCGGTCGACGAGCTCAGGGGCCTCAGCCCGGTTGCAGAGATCCGCAAGCAGCTCAATCCGTTCGAGCAGGCGGCGGCCGATGTGCGCGCCGGCGTCGACGCGGCGATGAAGCCGAAGCCGGCCGCTGATCCGGCGGCACCTGCCGCCTCGACGCCGCAGGCGGCCGAGCCGTTGAAGAACGGTGCGACGGAAATGCCTGGTGTCAACGGGCCAGATGCCGCGCCGACAACGCCGATTTTTCCGGCAATGACCGATGCTTCGGCGGTGCCGGCATCCACGGAACCTGCCGTGGCGCCGAAGGCACCTGCGGCAAAGAAGGCCGCCAGGACGGCGCCGGAGGCAAAAGAGCCGTCGAAGGCCTCGACACCCGCGAAGGCGGTGACGGCAAAAGCCGCACCAGCGCCCAAGGCGTCGGCAAAGCCCGTGACGGCGGCAAAGCCTGAGACCGCCGCGATGAAGCCCGCCGCCGCCAAGGCGACTGCTGCAAAGGCGACAGCTGCAAAGGCTGGGGCGAAAGCCGAACCGAAACCTGCTCCGACGAAGCCGGTGACCAGGAAGACGTCGGGAGCCGCCAAGTGAGCGTTTCGGACAAGGAAAAAGACGAGATCGAAAAATCGTCTGCGCCGCTGATCGAGCATCTCATCGAATTGCGTCGCCGACTGATCTGGTCGCTCGGGGGTTTCTTCGTTGCCTTCCTGGTGTGCTTCTTCTTCGCCAAGCGGTTGTTCAACCTGCTGGTTGTCCCCTTCAAATGGGCGACGAAATGGGCCGGGCTCGATCCGCACAAGGTCGAGCTGATCTATACCGCGCCGCAGGAATTCTTCTTCACCCAGGTCAAGCTCGCCATGTTCGGCGGTATGGTCATCGCGTTTCCGCTGATCGCCACGCAGATCTACAAATTCATCGCCCCCGGTCTCTACAAGAACGAGCGCAACGCCTTCCTGCCGTTCCTGATCGCGTCGCCCGTCCTGTTCCTGATGGGCGCTTCGCTGGTCTATTTCTTCTTCACGCCGATGGTGATGTGGTTCTTCCTTGCCATGCAGCAGGCCGGTACCGACGAGCAGGTGCAGATTTCGCTGTTGCCGAAAGTGTCGGAATATCTCAGCCTGATCATGACGCTGATATTTTCCTTCGGCCTGGTGTTCCAGCTGCCGGTGGTGACCAGCCTGATGACGCGCGTCGGCATGCTGTCGTCCAAGGCGCTGGCCGAGAAGCGCAAATGGGCGATCGTCATCGCCTTTGTCGTCGCCGCCGTGCTGACACCGCCCGATCCGATGAGCCAGATCGGTCTCGCCATCCCGACCATCCTGCTCTACGAGGTCGCCATCTGGTCGTCCCGGCTGATCGAACGCAGCCAGGCGCGCGAGCGCATGGCGCGCGAGAAGCAGGAGGCAGGCGAGACCGTCGCGGACAAGACCCCGGACGAACCTCCAGCGCCGGCAGCTTCGTAACGCACGCAGCCAGGCCCGAGACAGCGGCGGAAAACGGCAGCCGCCGCCCAGCCTCATCTTGCATCGATCAAAATTGCGGTTTACGCCCCTCAAACTGAAACGCATCGCTATCAAGGCGATGCGTTTCAGTTTTTGCTTTGCATGCCGTTGTCCCAAAACCGCTGCGCACTTGGGCGACATGCTACCTGAGGACGGATAAACCATGCTCGACATCAAATGGATTCGCGACAACCCGAAAGCCCTTGTCGAGGCGCTCACCAAGCGCTCGTGGCCTGCGGGCGAGGCGCAATCCACCGTCGACGGATTGATCGCCAGGGACGAGGCGCGGCGCGAACATGTCACCGAGCTGCAGACCAAGCAGGAGCGCCGCAACGCCGCCTCGAAGGAGATCGGCAACGCCATGCGTTCGGGCGATGCCGCCCTTGCCGAAAAACTGAAAGCCGAAGTCGGCGAGATAAAAACCTTCATCCAGAATGGCGAGGCGCGCGAACGCGAACTCGACAAGGCGCTGAACGACGCGCTGGCGGTGCTGCCCAACGTGCCGCTCGATGATGTGCCTGTCGGCAAGGACGAGCACGACAATGTCGTCAGGCATGTCGTCGGCAAGCTGCCGACGCGGCCGAACTGGGTGAAGGAGCATTTCGAGATCGGCGAAGCGCTCGGCATGATGGATTTCGAGCGGGCGGCGAAGCTGTCGGGCTCGCGCTTCACCGTGCTGAAGAGCGGACTGGCGCGGATGGAACGGGCGATCGGCCAATTCATGCTCGACCTGCACACGACCGAGCATGGCTATGAGGAAGTAATCCCGCCGCTGATGGTGCGGGACGAGGTGCTTTTCGGCACCAACCAGTTGCCGAAATTCGAGGAGGATCTGTTCTTCACGCCGCACGGGGGGGGCAGGCTTGGCCTCATCCCCACCGCCGAGGTGCCGCTCACCAACCTTGTGCGTGAAGAAATCACCGCGCATGAGAAACTGCCGTTGCGCTACACGGCGCTGACGCCGTGCTTCCGGTCTGAAGCGGGCTCGGCCGGGCGCGACACGCGCGGCATGCTGCGCCAGCACCAGTTCTACAAGGTCGAGCTTGTATCGATCACCGACCAGGACTCATCACTCGCCGAACATGAGCGGATGACGCAATGCGCCGAGGAAGTGCTGAAGCGGCTGGAGCTGCCGTTCCGCACCGTGGTTCTGTGCACCGGCGACATGGGGTTTGGCGCGCGCAAGACCTACGACATCGAGGTCTGGCTGCCCGGCCAGAATGCGTACCGCGAAATTTCATCGTGCTCGGTCTGCGGCGATTTCCAGGCGCGCCGCATGGACGCCCGCTACAAGGACAAGGACGGCAAGGGCAACCGTCTCGTCCACACGCTCAACGGTTCGGGCACCGCTGTCGGCCGCGCTCTCATAGCTGTCATCGAAAACTACCAGAATGAGGATGGCAGCGTAACCATTCCTGAAGTGCTGCGGCCTTACATGGGCGGCCTGGAAAAGATCGAATCGAAATAATGCGCATCCTTCTGACCAACGACGACGGCATTCATGCCGAGGGGCTGGCATCGCTCGAGCGCGTCGCCCGTACGCTGTCCGACGATGTCTGGGTGGTGGCGCCGGAGCAGGACCAGTCCGGCTACGCGCATTCGCTGTCGATCTCGGAGCCGCTGCGGCTGCGCAAGATCGGCGAAAAGCACTTTGCCGTGCGGGGCACGCCGACCGATTGCGTCATTATGGGCGTCAAGAAGATCCTGCCCGGCGCACCCGACCTGATCCTGTCCGGCATCAATTCGGGCGCCAACATCGCCGACGACGTCACTTATTCGGGGACCGTCGCCGGCGCCATGGAAGGCGCGCTGCTCGGCATCAGGTCGATCGCTCTCAGCCAGGGCTACAGCTATGTCGGCGAGGACCGCGTCGTTCCTTACGAGACCACCGAGGCGCTGGCGCCGGCGCTGCTGAAGAAGCTCGTCGCGACGCCGCTGCCCGACGGCGTGCTGCTCAACGTCAATTTTCCGAACTGCCTTCCCGAGGAAGTCGCCGGCACCGTGGTCACCACACAGGGCAAGCTGGTGCACAGCCTCTGGGTCGACGAACGCCGCGACGGCCGTGGCCTGCCTTACTATTGGCTGCGCTTCGGCCGCGAGCCGGTCGAAGGCAAGCAGGGCACCGACCTTTTTGCCCTGCGCAACCGTCTGGTGTCGGTGACGCCGTTGCAGCTCGACCTCACCGCGCATGAGATCCGTGACCAGCTGAGCAAGGCGCTTGCATGAACCATGGCATCGACGATCGCGAAGGCTTCGCCGCTTTCCTGCTGCGCCTGCGCGGCAGGGGGACCGTGCCGAAGGCGCTGATCGCGGCTTTCGAGGCGACACCACGGCGCGGTTTCCTGGCGCCCCACTTCCACCAGATCGCCTGGTCCGACCGAATGTTGCCGATCGAATGCGGCGAGGCGATCGAAGGCGCCGACATGCAGGCGGCGGTGATCGCGGCACTTGCCATCGAGCCCAGCAATCGTGTGCTCGAGATCGGCACCGGCTCGGGCTACACCGCTGCGGTGATGTCGCGGCTTGCCGCGCGCATCGTTACCATAGATCGCTACAAGACCCTGACAGAACAGGCAAAACAGCGCTTCGACGCGCTCGGTATCAGCAACGCCATCGCGCGCCAGGCCGACGGTTCCGCCGGTTTGCCCGCTGAAGGACCGTTCGATCGCATCGTCGCCTGGGCGGCATTCGACAGCCTGCCGCGCTTTCTGCTCGACCAACTGTCGAGCGGCGGCATCGTCATCGCACCGATCGGCCCGGAGGAGGGCGAGCAGGTGCTGGCCAAGCTGACCAAGGTCGGCAGCCGTTTCGAGCGCGAGGATATCGGTCTTGTGCGCCTGCAGCCGATCCTGCGCAGCCTGGCAGCGGTGATGTAGCTTTTCGTCAGGCGCCGCCCGCCATCCGGGTTCAGCCTGCCGAAGTGCATGACCGGCCGCTCCAAATATTTTAAGAAAATTTATGTCGGATTCCATGGGGTTAACCGACCAGTAACATTAACGCGCTTTAATCCTGACCAGTTGGTGCAGAGTTTGTGCGGGTTAGTGCGATGCAACTCAATGTTTTGAAGGCAAATAGTCGCAATCTGGCGCGGGGCTGCGCTGTTCTCATGATTGCAGGCGCGGCCGCCGGGTGCAGTTCCCAGGCTTCGCGGTTCAACAGTGTCGACGACGTGTTTACTTCCTCGACCAATAATCAGCGCGCGATCATCAACAAGCAGGATGCCGTACAGCCCTATCCGGGCGACGTCTCGGCAGCCCCACTCGACGGCAGCCACACGCAATCGGTCGCCCGCTCCAGCCTTGAACCGGTTTCGAGCCGGCCGTTGCCGCCGCCGGTTTCAGCCGAGGCCGCTCCTGCGCTCGCGCCCGCCGCCAATCCGGTGCGTGTCGCATCGGCGCCGGCCCTGGCTCGGCCCGCTCCCCATGTCGACAGGACGACAACCGGCACCGTCGCGCCGGCCGCGAAGCCATTCAAAAATGCCCAGCCCGACGAGCCGAAGATGGCTGAGGCCGGCCGGCCGCACGCGACCGAGATCGTCGTCCGGGACGGCGAAACCATTTCCGGCCTGGCGGCGCACTACAAGGTGCCGGCCGATGTCATCATGAAGGCGAATGGCCTGAGCCCGACCAAGGGGCTGAAGACCGGTCAGAAGATCGTCATCCCGGCCTATGCCTATTCGAGCAAGGCTGAATCGAAGGTCGCTGATGCGAAGCCGGCCAAGGATGGCAAGCACGACCTGCCGGCCACCGCGCCGGACAAGGTCGCCGTTCTGCCGCAGCAGCCGAAGGTCAAGGAGGGCAAGTCCGCGGCTCAGGTCGATACGTCGGCTGCCACAAGCCAGCCCAAGGAGCCCAAGCCAGCGCAGGTGGCCAAGGCTGGCCCCGCCGGCACCTATACGGTCCAGTCCGGCGACACGATGTCCTCGATCGCCAGGAAGACCGGCGTTGGCGTCGTTGCCCTGAAGCAGGCCAACGGCATGAAAGATGGCTTGCTCAAGATCGGCCAGACCCTGAAGGTGCCGGCCGGTGGAACCGCGACAGTCGCCAGCGCAAAGCCGGCCAAGGTCGACCCGGTGACCACGGCCACCACGCAGCCCGCCGCAAAGGCCACGCCGTCGGAAACGCTGGCATCCTACACGCCGCCGAAGAAGGATGCGAAGGTCATCCAGCAGGCCGAGGACGACGAGGCGGTGGCGCCGGATGCCACGGGCATCGGCAAGATGCGCTGGCCGGTGCGCGGCCGGGTGATCTCCGGCTTCGGATCCGGCAGGGACGGTGTCGACATCGCCGTGCCCACGGGAACGCCGATCAAGGCAGCCGAGAACGGCGTCGTCATCTATGCCGGCGACGGGCTCAAGGAATTCGGCAATACGGTGCTGGTGCGCCACGAGAACGGTCTAGTCACCGTCTACGGCCATGCCAGTTCGATCGAGGTGCAACGCGGCCAGAAGGTCAAGCGCGGTCAGGAGATCGCACTCTCGGGCATGAGCGGCACGACGGACTCGCCGAAGCTGCACTTCGAAGTGCGCAAGAACTCGGCCCCGGTCGATCCCTCGACCTATCTCGAATAGAATAAAAAAAGCGATTTGCGGGCCGTCTGACCTCCAGTCCGGCCCGCCGGCTCAGGCCGTTCCGCAAGGAGCGGGCTCTTTCAGTTGATTTCTTGGTTTAAGTCTTTGTTTCCGTGCATGTCGTGGTCGCGAGACCGAGCTCGCCTGAGCGACATGGATCAATCCTTCAATGGCTTGCCGAGCCGGCCCGCCAGGTCCTGGGTGAACTGCCAGGCAACGCGGCCCGAGCGGCTGCCGCGCGTCGTAGCCCATTCCAGCGCCTCGGCGCGAAGCTGCCCGGGGTCGATGTCGAGGCCATGATGGCTGGCATAGCCGTTGATCATGTCGAGATATTCGTCCTGCGAGCATTTGTGGAAGCCGAGCCAAAGTCCGAAACGATCGGACAGCGAAACCTTTTCCTCGACCGCTTCGGACGGGTTGATGGCGGTCGAGCGCTCATTGTCGATCATGTCGCGCGGCAACAGGTGGCGGCGGTTCGAGGTGGCGTAGAAGATGACGTTGGCCGGGCGGCCCTCGACGCCACCTTCGAGCGCCGCCTTCAATGACTTGTAGGACGTGTCGTCGTGGTCGAAGGAGAGGTCGTCGCAAAACAGGATGATGCGGAAGGGAGCGGACTTCAGCAATCCCATCAGCTTCGGCAGCGTGTCGATGTCCTCGCGGTGGATTTCGATCAGCTTCAGTGGCAGGTCGGACTTGGCCTTGGCGTTGATCTCGGCGTGCACGGCCTTGACCAGCGACGATTTGCCCATCCCGCGTGCGCCCCACAACAGCACGTTGTTTGCGGCAAAGCCGGCGGCGAAGCGTTCGGTGTTATCGACAAGGATGTCGCGGACGCGATCGACACCCCGGATCAGGCGAATGTCGACGCGGTTGACCTTGCGCACCGGCTCCAGATAGCCGGGATCGGCCTGCCAGACGAAGCAGTCGGCCTCGCCAAGGCTGGTTTCAGGCACTGGCGGTGGGGCGAGGCGGCCGACAGCCTCGATCAGGCGGTCAAGTTTCTCGTTGAGGGCGTCGATGGTGCTGTCGGTCATTTCGGGTCTTCTTGGTTCGTCTGTTTGGGTCGGGCGAGTGGGACCCGTTCGCTTCCGGCGGTTGCGAAACCGCGTGCAACCATTTGTTCGAGCGTAATCTTTTCCGAAAACCGGCTCGCGCTTTTCGCGATCCTGCTCTAACACGGCTAAACAGGCCGGAAAAGCAGCCGATTTGCCCGGCCGCGCAGTTGCATTGACAACTTTACCGACTATATTCCGGCCAAATTTCGCGGGGCCGCCAAATTTTCACTGCATTCGGTTTGGCGGCCGTTTTTCAAAATTCAGGAGTACCTTGATGTTCGTGACACCGGCATACGCCCAAGGCATTGGCGGCGCCTCTCCCGATATGTTCATCAGCATTTTGCCGTTTGTCCTGATTTTCGTAATCATGTATTTTCTGATCATCCGCCCGCAGCGCACGCAGTTGAAGAAGCGTGGCGAGATGCTGGCGGCGGTCCGTCGCGGCGACACGGTCGTCACCGGCGGCGGTTTCGTCGGCAAGGTGACGAAGGTGATCGACGACAACGAACTCGAGATCGACCTTGGCGGTGGCACCAAGGTGACGGCGCTGCGCTCGACGATCGCCGACGTGCGCGTCAAGGGCGAGCCGGTAGCCAACCAGAACGCCAAGAAATAATCCAATTCCAGGCGGAGTGATCCGCGGGTACGCTCGGACGGACGACGCCATATGCTCTATTTTTCGCGCTTCAAGATGATCCTGATCTGGCTGGCCGTGGCCGCCACAGTGGTCCTCGCCGCGCCCAATCTCATTCCCGCAAGCACATTGGCCCAGCTCCCGAGCTGGGTGCCGAAGCGGCAGATGACACTTGGCCTCGACCTGCAGGGCGGCTCGCACATTCTGCTCGAGATGAACCAGAACGACCTGATCAAGGATCGGCTAGAGACGGCGCGCGATGAAATCCGCACGCTGCTGCGCGATGCCAAGATCGGCTATACCGGCCTTGGTGGAACGGGGCGGACCCTGCAGGTCCGCATCACGGACCCGGCCCAACTCGATGCCGCCAAGAAGGCATTGAAGTCGCTGACCGACCCGGTTGCCGCTGGCCTGTTCTCCGGCGGTTCCATCCAGGAAATGTCGCTGGACGATTCCGAGCCCGGCCTGCTGAAGTTCACCGTCACCGACGCCGGCATTAAATATCGCACGTCGACCGCATTAGCGCAGTCGATCGAGGTGGTCGGACGTCGCGTCAACGAACTTGGCACGACCGAGCCTATCGTGCAGCGGCAAGGCGAGGATCGCATCCTTGTGCAGGTGCCGGGCCTGCAGGACCCGCAGCGGCTGAAGGAAATCCTCGGCCAGACTGCAAAGCTGACCTTCCAGATGGTCGACCAGTCGATGCCGGTGCAGGACGCGCTCAAGGGCCGCCCGCCCGCCGGCTCGACGGTGCTTTATTCGCAGGATGATCCGCCGGTTCCGTATCTGATCGAAAACCGCGTCATCGTTTCGGGCGAGAACCTGGTCGACGCGCAAGCGACATACAATTCGCAAAACAACGAACCGGTGGTGTCGTTCCGCTTCGATTCGAAGGGTGCTGCCCGCTTCGGCCAGGCCACCGCGCAGAATGTGGGCAAGCTGTTTGCCATCATCCTCGACAACCAGGTGATCTCGGCGCCGCAGATTCGCGAACCGATCCTTGGCGGCACCGGTCAGATCTCCGGCAATTTCACCGCCCAGAGCGCCAATGATCTGGCCGTGCTTCTGCGCGCCGGTGCGCTGCCGGCGACGTTGACGGTCATCGAGGAACGCACCGTGGGTCCGGGCCTCGGCCAGGATTCGATTCATGCCGGCAAGGTCGCGGGCGTCATCGGTTCGATCCTCGTCGTTGCCTTCATGTTCGTCGCCTACGGGTTCCTCGGCTTCCTCGCCAACATCGCGCTGGCGGTGCACGTGGCGATGATTGTCGGACTGCTGTCGCTGCTCGGCGCGACGCTGACCTTGCCCGGTATCGCCGGTATCGTGCTCACCATCGGCATGGCGGTCGATTCCAACGTGCTGATCTACGAACGTATCCGAGAGGAGCGACGCAACGGCCGCTCGGTGATCCAGGCGATCGATACCGGGTTCTCCAAGGCGCTGGCGACGATCGTCGATTCCAATGTCACCTCGCTGATCGCAACGGTGGTGCTGTTTTATCTCGGCACCGGGCCCGTCAAGGGCTTTGCCATCACCTACGCCATCGGCATCCTGACCACGGTGTTCACCGCGTTCACCTTCACCCGAATGCTGGTGTCGATCTGGCTGCGCCGCGCCCGGCCGAAGGAACTGCCTCGGGCGCCAGTGACCTTCATTCCGCCCGGCACGAAGATCCCTTTCATGGGCATCCGGCGGTGGACGTTCGCACTGTCGAGTGCGCTGTCGATCCTGTCGGTCGTGCTGTTCTTTACGGTCGACATCAATTACGGCATCGACTTCAAGGGCGGCTCGCTGATCGAGGTGCAGTCCAAGAGCGGTGACGCCAATCTCGGCGATATCCGCAGCAGACTGTCGGAGCTCAACATCGGCGAAGTGCAGGTGCAGCAGTTCGGCGCTCCCAACGACGTCCTGATCCGCGTCGGCACCCAGGGCGGCGGCGAAAACGCCGAGCAGACGGTGATCGACAAGGTTCGCGGCGAACTGCAAGACAACTACGACTTCCGTCGCGTCGAGGTCGTCGGGCCGACCGTATCGGGCGAACTCGCAAAGCAGGGCACGATCGCCATGCTGGTCGCGCTTGTCGGCATCCTGGTCTATGTCTGGTTCCGGTTCGAATGGCAGTTCGCGGTCGGCGCTATCGTCGCGACCGTGCACGACGTGGTCATGACGATCGGCTTCTTCGTCATCTCCGGGCTGGAGTTCAATCAATCATCGCTGGCGGCGATCCTGACCATCATCGGCTATTCGTTGAACGACACGATCGTGGTCTACGACCGCGTTCGAGAAGATCTGCGAAAATACAAGAAGATGCCGTTGCCGCAGCTATTGAACAACGCCATCAACGAGACGCTGTCGAGAACGACGTTGACCTCTGTGACGACCAGTCTGGCGCTGCTCGCGCTGGTGCTGTTCGGCGGCGAGGTGATCCGCTCGTTCACCTTGGCGATGCTGTTCGGCGTTGTCTTCGGCACCTATTCGTCGATCTTCATCGCCGCGCCACTGCTGATCCTGTTCAAGCTGCGGCCGCAGGCTTCGGCCGACGAGGAGAAGCCGGTCAGCGGCGGCAAGGCGGTCGCGACCTGACGCGGCGGCCCGAAGGGGTGACAGAATGGTGACCGGCAAAGGCATCGTCATCCGCGAGGCGCATTTCCCCGGCCGTGCGCCGATCGAAGCCTACGGCAATGGCGGGTTTCGCTTTGCCGACATGTCGCATCGCGGCTCGCTGCTGTGCCTGCCATCCGGCATCCACGGCTGGGAGCCGGCGGATCCCCTGGCGCTGACGGTGGCGGATTTCGATAAGCTTCTGGCTGAAGCGGACAAGATCGAGATCCTGCTGATCGGCATGGGCAGAGATCTCCGGCCATTGCCGGCGCCGCTGCGTGCTACGCTGAAAGAGGCAGGTATCGCGTCCGATCCGATGTCGACGGGGGCGGCGGCGCGGACCTACAACGTGCTTCTGGCCGAGGACCGCGCCGTGGCCGCCGCGCTCATCGCCGTCGACTGACATGCCGCAAAACATTGAGATCGTCATGAGCGCGGTGCGCGCCGCCGACCGCGACCGCTATCTCAGCGCGCTCTATGCGCCGGCCGACAAGCGCGACGCGCTGGTTTCGCTTTATGCCTTCAATGCCGAGATCGCGAGCATACGCGACCGCATCCACGAGCCGTTGCCCGGTGAGGTGCGGCTGCAATGGTGGCGCGATGTAGCCGCCGGCGGCGAGGCTGGCGCCGGTCACCCCGTCGCCGAAGCCTTGAACGCTACCATTGCCGCGTTCAAACTACCGAAACTGGCCTTCGAGAACATGCTCGAAGCCCGCATATTCGACCTGTACGACGATCCGATGCCGTCGCGCACCGATCTCGAAGGCTATTGCGGCGAGACGGCCGCGGCATTGATCCAGCTTGCGGCGATGGTGCTCGATCCCGCCGAGGCGCCCCGGTTTGCCGAACTGGCGGGCCGGGCGGGCTGTGCGCAGGCAGTGACCGGCCTGCTGCTTCTGTTGCCGCTGCACCGCAAGCGCGGGCAGTGTTTCGTCCCGGTCGACATCCTGGCGGCGGCGGGGTCGTCGCCAGAGGAATTTGTTGCCGGCGATGGCGGGCCGGGTGCACAGCGCGCCGTGGCGGCGATGAGAGCGCTGGCGCGCGAACACCTTTCCGCCTTCGAACAGGGCGCCGCGGCGCTGCCGGTGTCGTTGCGCCCGGCCTTTCTGCCTCTGGTCCTGTCGCGTGCCTATCTCGACAAGATGGAGGGCTCGCGCCGTTCACCGCTTGATGGCGTCGTACGGCTGTCTGCGTTGCGCCGGCATTGGTTGCTGTTGCGGCGCGCGAGCAGGGGCTGGCCGGCACTTTGACGTAAACGTCAATCGTGTTAAGGAGTCGGCCCAGCCGAGAACTGTCGCCGAAGACAACAGGCCGGCCCGGAGGAAATCCATGAGTTTGCCTGTGCTGGTCGCGATCGTCATCCTGGGCATTGCGCTGTCGGTTGCCGCCGTGCATTTCACCGGCGGCAGCAAGCCGGCAACGCTATCCGGCGCGGATTAGGCGCTGAGCCGCTTCGCCGAGGATTTTCCCGACGAGGCGGCCACGACCGTCCGGCTCACGGCTGACGCCAAGACCGCATTTCTGGAGCTTGGGCGAGGACGCATTGGGATCGTTCACGGCATCGGTGACTGCTTTTTGACACGTGTCGTCACGCCCCTGGATGTGAAAATGTCGGGCGCCGACGAGGTGAATACAGTTCTGCTCCGGCTGGCGGACTTCACCTGGAAGGGCGGGCGCTTCCGTTTTGCCAGCGCCGCCGATGCCCTGGCCTTGCTTAATGTCTTGACCCGCACCATTCAAATTCCACCAGCGAGGCCGCGTGATGGAGAGTTACGATTTTCCGCAGGTCACCCAACTGGCCATTCCGTTCTTCGTCGCCGCGATCCTGATCGAGCTGTGGCTGGTGCGCAGCGGCCGCGCCAGGGGATCGTTCGAGACGCGCGACACGCTGACCAGCCTGATGATGGGCACGGGCAATGTCGTGGCCGGCCTGCTGCTCGGCGTGGTGTCCTATTGGGCGTTGCTGTGGCTTTGGCAGTTCCGGTTCTTCAACCTCGGCCTGTCGGTCTGGGTGTTCCTGGCAGCCTTCCTGCTCGATGATCTGCGCTACTACGTCTATCATCGCATTGCGCACCGGGTCCGCTGGGTGTGGGCCGAGCATGTCAACCATCACTCGAGCCAGCACTACAATCTGTCGACGGCGCTGCGGCAAAGCTGGACCGGCCTGTTCACCTTCATGTTCGTGTTGCAGGCGCCGCTGGTGCTGCTCGGTTTCCATCCGGCGGTGATTGGCTTCACCTTCGGCTTCAACCTTGTCTGGCAGTTCTGGATCCACACCGAGGCAATCGGCAAGATGTGGGGCTGGTTCGAATTCATCTTCAACACGCCGTCACACCACCGCGTCCACCACGCCACCAATCCGCGCTATCTCGACGCAAACTATGCCGGCACGCTGATCATCTGGGACCGCATGTTCGGCACCTTTGTCGAGGAGTTGGAAGAGGACCGGTCGCGCTGCGGCATCGTCAAGAACATCGGCACCTTCAACCCGCTGAAGGTGGCTTTTCACGAGTGGATCGGCATGTTCAAGGATGCGCTAATGCCAGGGCTGACGCTGAGCGACCGCCGCAACTACCTGATCAAGCCGCCAGGCTGGAGCCATGACGGCTCACGCGACACGTCGGAGACGCTGAAGGCGGCCTATGTGCGGAGGAATCCGAAAGAGGCGGGCAAGCCGGGGTTGCCAAGTGCGGCCGCCGAGCCGGCGGAGTAGGACAAACCTAGTCGACGACCTTGATCCGCACCCTCGAACTATCGGGCAATTCGTTCAACTGGTGGTGAACGTTCGCCATGCCGACGAATTGCTCGCTGACCGGAGTCACGAACATGTTGTCTACGTCGAATTTTCCCTCAGCGAAGACAGGCAAGATGGTGAAGCCGTAGGATTCTCCCGCCTTGGGCTTCTTGCCCGCGGCGTGAAGGCGTTCGACAAGCGGCGGAAGGAACCACTCGTCAACCAGATCAGGAGCAGTCCTGATAATCTCCTCAAAATCCGTCGCGCTCCGAGCCACCCGTTCGACCAAGCCCGTCCCGGCGTCCAGCCAATGAACCTCGTTGTTCGGCCGCATGACAAACATGCCTCCCACCATTGAGCAGACGAGAGGGGTCCAAGGCTCTGGCAAAAGCCACGACCACGCTTTCGCCGTCGCCAGCGCGACATCGGGTTCAAATTGGAAAGCTATGTCTCGCCAGATGCCGCTCATGGGACCTCGTGCTTTGGCGGTAGTCAATCTCATGTCGCTGAATCATGGTCGGGGCTCGTATTCTCGGCAAACAGCCCTTGAAGGTGGGCACGAACCTCTTCTCCTGAGAGAGTCGGCCTCTTGTCCTCGAGCGATGCCTTCACGCGCGCCCTGATCGAAGCCATGCGTTCGGCATGCTCTTCTTCCTCACGTTGGAAGGCCCGCAACGCTGCGCGGATGACTTCACTCGCGGAGCCGAAGGAGCCATCCTCGACCTTCTCGCGGATCATGCGCGCCATGGCTGGCGTGACGGTGATGGACAGTTTCTCGGCGGATTCCACTGGATTGCTCCATGTCAACATAGAGTAGGATGATATCTACTCTATGCCGAGTGTCCAACCCTAGGGCTTCATTCCGCGGCCTGCGCCTGGTCCGGCAACCGAAGCCATTCCCGGCAATCAGCCAGCGCGCGCGAGGTTATCGCGTGGCGCTTGGCGACGGTCTTGTCCTTCCCGCGAATCCGCTTGCCTTCGGTCTTGGGTGCTTCGACCGGCGGGAACAGGCCGAAATTGACGTTCATCGGCTGGAAGGAACGCTTGCCCGGTTCGTCGTCGGAGACGATATGGCCGCCGGTGATGTGGTTGAGCAGGGCGCCGAAGGCCGTGGTAAGCGGTGGCAGGGACGGTGTTTGGCCGAGCCGCTCGGCGGCGGCGAAGCGGCCGGCGAGCAGGCCGATGGCGGCACTTTCGACATAGCCTTCGCAGCCGGTGATCTGGCCGGCGAAGCGCAGGCCGGGCCGCGACTTCAGCTGCAGCGAGCCGTCGAGCAAGGTCGGCGAATTGATGTAGGTGTTGCGGTGCAGGCCGCCCAGGCGTGCGAAATCGGCGTTTTCGAGGCCCGGAATGGTGCGGAAGATGCGCACCTGTTCGGCGTGCTTCAGCTTGGTCTGGAACCCGACCATGTTGTAGAGCGTGCCCAGCGCATTGTCCTGCCGCAGCTGGACCACGGCGTAGGCCTTCACCGTCGGATTGTGCGCGTTGGTCAAGCCCATCGGCTTCATCGGCCCGTAACGCAGCGTCTCGACGCCGCGTTCGGCCATGATCTCGATCGGCAGGCAGCCGTCGAAATAGGGCGTGCCTTCCCACTGCTTGAATTCGGTCTTCTGGCCGTCGACCAGTGCCTGCACGAAGGCGAGGTATTGGTCCTTGTCCATTGGGCAATTGATGTAGTCCTTGCCGGTGCCGCCTGGCCCGATCTTGTCGTAGCGCGACTGGAACCAGCAGGTCTCCATGTCGATCGTGTCGAAGTGGATGATCGGCGCGATGGCATCGAAGAAGGCGAGTGCATCGGCCCCGGTCGCTTCCGCGATTGACTGGGCAAGCGACGGCGCGGTCAGCGGCCCGGTGGCGATGATCGCCTGGTCCCAGTCCGCTGGCGGCAGGCCAGGCACTTCCTCGCGCTGGATGGTGATCAGCGGGTGCGCCTCGAGCTTTTTCGTCACGGTATCGGAGAACCCGTCGCGGTCGACGGCCAATGCGCCGCCGGCCGGCACTTGATTGGCGTCGCCGGCGCTCATGATCAGGGATCCGGCCAGTCGCATTTCAGCGTGCAGCAGGCCGACCGCGTTGTTCTCGGCGTCATCGGAGCGGAAGGAATTGGAACAGACGAGCTCGGCCAGCCCATCGGTCTTGTGCGCGTCGGTGCCGCGAACCGGGCGCATCTCGTGCAGGATGACGGGAACGCCGGCCTGCGCTGCTTGCCAGGCGGCTTCGGAACCTGCGAGGCCGCCGCCGATGATATGGATGGGGTCTTTGCTCATGAGCGCCGGAATATTCGCTTGCGGCTGCGATTGCAATTGCCGCGAATGGGGTGGTCAAGGGTCGACGGGAAAAACGAACCGTAAAAACAACAACACCCGCCGGGGGAGGAAGTCCGGCGGGTGTCGTTTTGGGGGTCGACCCTCGGGAGGAGATGAAGGCCGACCGTATTCGCCATCGCCGGGGAGGAGGTCGGCTTTGACGAAATCTCTTTCGCCTTTTGAAAAGCGGCGAAACCTTTGGAGCAAATTCGCTTTGCTTCGGGGAAACAACGCCCGCCGCGGGAGGAGGTGCGGCGGGCGCCGTTTTGGTGGTCAACCCTTGGGAGGAGGATAAGGGCTGACCGTATTCGTCAAGGTCGGGGAGGAGGTCGACCCGGACGAAATTCCTTCGATTAGATCGCCTTGCGGGCGATGATCTTGATTTCGTCGCGGACGATGCCGAGATCATGCAGCTGGCGGTTCGAAAGGCGACCCAGCTCGGTAACCGTCTCGCGATAAACGCGCCAGTTACGATAGTTGCGGATCAGGTTCATTGTCGTTCTCTTTTACAGATCTGGTTCGGACCATTTGCGGTCCGAAGAATTAGACCGCCTTGCGAGCTACGTAAGGGATGTCGCTGCGGCTGATGCCGAGGTCGGTCAGTTCGCGGTTGCTCAGGCGGCTCAGCTCGGAAACGGTGTCCCGGTAGCGGCGCCAGTTGCGGTAGTTGCGGATCAGGTTCATGGTAGTTCTCGTTTCGTCTTTCTTGCGGATCATTCCGTTTGTGTACGAACCATAAATAGGCGGGCTCATATCGATTTAAAAGCGCTATGGCTGCATGGCAGCAATGCAAATTGTGCAATGCAACATTAACGCGCCTTCACGGACCTGACACAAAGAAGCCAAGAATCGGAAAGTGCCGTAACGTCAACGGTTTGGCAGCTTCGGCTGAAAAAACCGGCCAAGCAGCGGGGGGAGGATATGGCGGGCTACTCGACACGGGTCAGGTCGGACATCGCACGATGGCAACAGGCCGGGCTAATCGATGCCTCGACGGCCGATATCTTGGCGCGCGACGTCGAGGCCAACACGCGCAATTCGCTCAGCTTCGGCTCGATCCTGGCGATGATGGCAGCCTTGCTGTTTGGCGCGGCTATCCTGATCTTCGTCGCCTCCAACTGGGACGCGATCCCGCGACTGGCGCGGGTGGTTGCACTCTTTGCCGTTATCTTGGGCGGCTATGTCGGCGGCGCGGTGCTGAAGACGCGTGGCCATGCGGCGGTCTGCGAAGCCTTGTGGATCGTGGCGGCCGCCGCGTTCGGGGGCTCGATCGCGCTGATCGGGCAGATGTATCATTTGTCCGGCGACGAGGCTTCCGCGCTGATCACCTGGGGCGCCGGCACGGCACTGGCGGCGGTCGCCTTGCGGTCGAACCCGCTGACCGTCGCTGCGGTCGCTATCGCCGACGCCTGGCTGTTTCTGAAAGGGTTCGACTATTTCAATCGCAGCGCGTTTCCGCATGCCTTCGTTGCAATGGCGGCCGTGCTGTTCGCAGTCTCCTTCTGGACCCGCAGCCAGGCGGCGCGCCATCTGATCCTCCTATCGTTGCTCTTTTATCTCGTGCTGCTGGCCATGGACCACGCGACGCTGCCGGTGGCGATCCCCCTGGTCGTTGTGTCTGTGGTGCTGTTCGCTACCGCCGTCTTTGCGCCGGAACCGGTCGACAGGACCGTGCAGCTCGGCGGGCGTTTGCCCCTGCACGCGCTGCTCGGCTTCCTCACCGGCCTGGCGATCATCCAGTTCGAACTGGCCGATGAAAGCACCTACAACAGCGGTTTCGCCATTGCCTCGGTCGTGGCGCTCGCCGGCATCGTGGCGGCAATCGTGCTGGCGGGGCGTGAGAGCCGTGGCCTGCGCTGGCTTGCCTATCTCGGCTTCGCCTTCGAACTCGCGATCATCTATGTCGTAACCCTGCAATCGATGCTCGACACCGCCGGTTTCTTCCTCTCGGCAGCAGTGCTGCTCGGCATCGTCGCACTCATTATCATCCGCGTCGAGAAACGCATGAAGGCCCCGGTGGCCAGGGGAGCCGTGGCATGATGACCGGAAGGAGACTTGTCATCTCGGCGCTGGTGCTTGCGCTTGTCCAGATCGGCTTCCTGAGCTGGATCATCGCTGGCCGGGCGGCGATCCTGCGCAACGGCAAGGAAGTGCTCTTGAAGATCGAGCCAGTCGACCCGCGCGACCTGCTGCGCGGCGACTACATCATCCTCGGCTACGATATTTCGCGCATACCGGTGAAAATGATCGCCAACATTCCGCCCGACAAATTCTCCAGCGACGACACGGCGATCGTGGTGCGCCTGAAGAAGGGCGTTGACGGCTACTGGACGCCGACCATCGCCTGGTTGGGCAAGGCGCCGACGCCGGCCGCTGCCGACGAGGCTGATATATCGGGTCATGTCACCAAAGGCTGGGATCTGCGGAGCGAGGGAGCGACGATCGCGCCCGACTACGGCATCGAACGGTTCTATCTGCCGGAAGGCGAGGGACTGGCGATCCAGAACGACATGCGGGTGCGCCCGTTCGGGATACGCCTGGCGCTGGCCGCCGATGGCACGGCGCAGATCAAGGCGCTGGTGGATGGCGACAAGACGCTGTTCGAGGAGCCATTGTATTAGGTGGTCAGGTTGTCGAACTGGTGCGGATGAAGGGACTCGAACCCCCACGCCTTTCGGCACTGGAACCTAAATCCAGGGCGTCTACCAGTTCCGCCACATCCGCATGTTCCGGCAATCCCATGTAGCCATCATTCTGTCAATGTCGGAGCCGAAATGTTGGTAATTCGCCTAAACGCGAAGATGGTTGAAAATTAGCCTCGCCTGTGACAAAAGGCGTGTCGAATGTGACGGGACGCGACGATCCGCTTCTGCAGAATGTGATAAGAAGTAGGAAAAACAAGAACTTATTCACATCTTGGAACGCAGTTTGGAAGAGTTTGAGCCGTAATTTCGGTCAAATCGCCAGGTTCCGTACCAAAAGCCATTTCCGGCAAGACTATACCGGCAGGCTGTGAACGGCAGAGAGCCGTTTGGCAGCCTCATTGGTGAAAACAAAGGTTTTACGATGCAGGTCACCGAAACACTCAACTCCGGTCTCAAGCGCGAGATCAAGATCACCGTGCCGGCCGGTGACATGGAAGCCAAGCTGATGGCGCGACTCACCGACGCCAGGAACAAGGTCCGCATCAACGGCTTCCGCCCGGGCAAGGTGCCGGTGCAACACCTGCGCAAGGTCTACGGCAAGTCGTTCATGGCCGAAGTGGTCAACGAAATCCTCAATGACTCGACCCGTTCCATCATCACCGGGCGCGGCGAAAAGGCCGCCATGCAGCCCGAGGTCATCATGACCGAGGACGAGAAGGAAGCCGAGAAGATCCTGGCCGGCGGCGCCGATTTCGAGTTCCGCCTCAACTATGAGGTCATCCCGGCCATCGAGATCAAGGATTTCTCCGACATCAAGGTGACGCGTCAGGTATTCGACGTGCCGGATTCCGAGATCGACGAGCAGGTCAAGCGCGTCGCCGAATCGGCGCGCAGCTACGAGCCGAAGACCGGCAAGGCCGCCGAAGGCGACCGCGTCTCGATCGACTATGTCGGCAAGATCGACGGCGAGGCCTTTGCCGGCGGCGCCGGCAACGACCAGCTATTGGTGCTCGGCTCCAAGGAGTTCATTCCGGGCTTCGAGGATCAGCTCATCGGCACCAAGGCCGGTGACGAGAAGCAGGTCACCGTCACCTTCCCTGAAAACTACCAGGCAGCGCATCTGGCCGGCAAGGAAGCCACCTTCGATGTCACCGTCAAGGAAGTATCGAAGCCTGGCGAACTGGAAATCAACGACGAGACCGCCAAGAACCTTGGCCTGGAGTCACTCGAGCGCCTGCGTGACATCGTGCGCGGCCAGATCGAGAACCAGTTCGGCTCGATGACGCGCCAGAAGGTCAAGCGCCAGCTGCTCGACCAGCTTGACGCGGCCTACTCGTTCGAGGCACCGTCGAAGCTCGTCGAGGCCGAGTTCAACAACATCTGGGCGCAGGTCAACCGCGACCTGGAAGCCGCCGGCCGCACTTTCGCCGACGAAGAAACGACCGAAGAAGAAGCCCGCGCCGAATATATGCGCCTTGCCGAGCGCCGCGTGCGTCTCGGCCTGGTGCTGGCCGAGATCGGCGAAAAGGCCGGTGTCACCGTTTCGGATGAGGAGTTGCAGCGCGGCCTGTTCGAGCAGGTTCGCCGCTTCCCAGCCAACCAGCAGCAGGAAGCCTTCGAATTCTACCGCAGCAACCCCGAGGCGCTGAACGCGCTGCGGGCACCGATGTTCGAGGAGAAGGTGGTCGACCACCTGCTCGGGCAGATCTCGGTCACCGACGTCAAGGTCAGCAAGGAAGAGCTGATGGCGGACGACGAGGAAGCGGAAACCGCGGCCAAGGCCAAGCCGGCGAAGAAGGCGGCGGCCAAGAAGACTGAAGCCAAGGCTGATGAAGCCAAGGCCGGCGACGAGACGGAAGAGCCGAAAAAGAAGGCCGCGCCGAAGAAGAAGGCCGCCAAGGACGCCGAATAAGGCTCCGGCGCTTGATGGAATCGACGAAGGCCGCCCTCGAGGCGGCCTTTTTCGTTGCGAAACTGCAACAGCCGATTCGCTTCGCGGGAGGTGGCCCTTGGCGATACCAAGCATTGATCATTATCTGCGCTTGTGATGCAAACCGCATTGGTCGTGGAGGGGGCGTTGAGCTTAGTCTTTGAAACGGGACGTACTGTCGCCCTGGCGCTCGTTCTGGCCTTCGCCTGTGATGTCGCCTACGCCGACGCGATTGGCGGCAGCTGGCGCTTCGCCACGGGTGCGGATGGGCTTGCCACGGCTTCGCTCCATGCCACCAACAAACTGATCACCGGGGGTGGCGCCTTGAGCTACAGCCCGGTCCTGACCATTGCCTGCCGGGCAGCCGGCGAACCGCGCTGGACCGAATGGCTGCAATTGAATGACGCGGTTTCGGCCGGCGGCAAGATCACAATGTCGGTTACCGTTGATGGTGGCGGCAAGTTCAACGAGAGCTGGTCGGTCGGGTCGCGCGGCCGATTGCTGATGCGCGACGGCGCCGACGGCATCAAGCGTCTTGTTCCCGCAAGCCGGCTGCTGCTCTCCTGGCGGTTCGGGTTGCTGTTGGGGCGCGGCCAGGCGGATTTCGACCTTGCGGGGCTCGATGAGGCGGTCGCGCAGATTGCCGGGAGCTGCAACACCGACCCGCCTTGAGCGCGCCGGGTTCTAAACCTCAGCGATGCTTGGCTTTTTCTACCCGCCGCCTGGATTCCATGGTACATTGGTACCGCAATTCCACTGGGGAGGGCGGATATTCGGCCCAGACGCGATCGTCCAAGACACAAATGACGATCAGAGAGGAAATGCCATGCGCACTATAGCGTTTTTCGCTGCGGTGTCCGTTACGATCTTCGTCGCGCATCCGTCGCAGGCACAGGATGCCGCGGCTGGTGAGAAGGTCTTCACCAAATGCCAAGTCTGCCACATCGCAAATGAAGACAAGAACAAGATCGGGCCATCGCTGCACGGGGTCATCGGCCGCACCGCCGGGACGCATCCGGATTTTAAATATTCTGATGCCATGATCGCGGCCGGCAAATCCGGCGTCAAGTGGGACGAACCAACACTGACGACCTACCTTCACGACCCCAGGGCTATGGTCAAGGGGACCAAGATGGCGTTTCCAGGCCTCAAGAACGATGCGGACGTGGCCAATGTCATTGCTTATCTGAAAACGTTTTCCAAGTGACCAGGCTTCTCTGCCATCCGTCCTTGTTCTACCGCGATTTTATCCGAACCGAAGGACAGCGTAAGCAAAAGCAGGGTACCAGTTCTCGCTTGCGCGGGCGTTCAGTTCGGGATCATGGCCCAGCTTGCCCGCTTCGATCGGTGGTCTGAGATGTCGACTGGGGAAAGCCGCCTCGACGATACCGTCATCCGCCCCTCGGAAGCGACGGCGGGTGATTTCTTCGCGCTTATGAAGCCGCGGGTCATGGCGCTTGCCGTATTCACCGCTTTCGTCGGTCTGATGGTGGCGCCTAGCGGGATGAATCCGGCCATTGCCGTGATTGCAATCGGCGCGATTGCGATCGGAGCGGGAGCGGCGGGGGCCCTCAACATGTGGTACGACGCGGACATCGACGCGTTGATGTCGCGCACATCAAGGCGGCCGGTTCCGTCGGGCCGCGTTACGCCGGGCGAAGCTCTCGGCTTCGGCCTTGTGCTTTCCGGGCTTTCGGTCATGACGCTCGGCGTACTGGTGGGCTGGCTTGCAGCATCGCTGCTTGCCTTCACCATCTTCTTCTACGTCGTCATCTACACGATGTGGCTGAAGCGCTCGACACCGCAGAACATCGTCATCGGCGGCGCGGCTGGCGCCCTTCCTCCGATGATTGGATGGGCCGCCGCAACTGGCGCCATCGGCATTGAAAGCCTCATCCTGTTTCTGATCATCTTTCTCTGGACGCCGCCGCATTTCTGGGCGCTGGCGCTGTTCAAGGTTGGCGACTACGCCGCTGCCGGTATTCCGATGATGCCGAATGTGGCAGGCCCAGCTTCAACGCGAAGGCAGATCCTTGCCTATGCGCTGCTTTTGGCGCCGGTCGGCATACTGCCTTGGCTCTTCGGATTCGCCAGCGGCTACTACGGAATTGCCTCGGCCGCATTGGGTGCCGCTTTCATCTGGCACGCCTGGAAGCTTCTGGCCGCTCCCGAAGAGGAACTGAAACCGGCCAAGGCGCTGTTTGCCTATTCGATCTTCTATCTCTTCGTGATCTTCGCCGCGCTGCTTGCCGACACCATTGTCACGCGCACTTTGATCTCAGCCGGAGTTTGAGCGCAGATCGCCGCTCGCGAACCGCTCTCCGGCGGCCGGTCGGCACGTGCCGTGCTAAAGACGCTTATAGAGCTGTCGCGATCGGATCGATTTTGCTTCGCCGACCTGCGGTTGGGAAAGGATCATGCGCCAATCCAAGTGGTACAGCGTCTTTGCGTGCGTAAAAAAAGGTGCGCGGCGCTGCATAAGCATATCGAAGAAGGGCCGCCAGAGGCAGCCGAGCCGCTCGGTCCTCCTATCCTTGCCAACAACGGGCGACAAGCCCCGCGCAAGAGAGTATGTTGATGGCGGTGTAGGTCGCGGTCTTGTGTGGCCAGTCACGCAGACGACAGCACCGCCAAAACCGCGACCTTCCGGACCCGGTCTGGAGGAACGGTCATGGCAAGCTTTCATGTGATAGCAGGCGCCAGCGAGACGCTGGAACATACCAAAATTCGGAAAATCGGTGTTTCCGACCTTTTCGACGCGCTCAAACGGGGCGTCGATGATTTCATGGTCAAACCATCGCATATCGTCTTTCTCTGCCTGATCTATCCGCTCGTGGGCGTCGTGCTCGCCGCTTGGACTTCAGGCGCCAATGCTTTGCCGTTGTTGTTTCCGCTGGTTTCTGGTTTTGCGCTGATTGGCCCATTCGCGGCGATCGGCCTCTATGAAATCAGCCGTAGACGGGAGGCCGGACTCGACACCTCCTGGCGGCATGCATTCGAGGTCAGGAATTCTCCGGCGCTGCCGGCCATCGCGGCGGTCGGGATCATGCTGTTTGCGATTTTCATCACCTGGCTTTTGACGGCGCAGATGTTCTACCAATACCTTTTCGGCCCGGCTCCGCCGGAATCGATATCCAGCTTCATCAACGCAATATTCGCCACCGGACGTGGCTGGACGCTGATTATCCTGGGACATGCCATCGGCTTCATCTTCGCTGTGGTGGTGTTGTGCACGACGGTCATCGCTTTCCCATTGTTGCTTGATCGCGATGTCGGCGCCTATGAAGCGATCCACACCTCGGTGCGCGTGGTCCTGGCGAACCCGATCGTGATGGCCGTCTGGGGGCTGATCGTGGCCGTCGGCCTGATCATCGGCTCGCTGCCAGTATTCGTCGGGCTCGCCGTCGTGCTGCCGATCCTCGGTCACGCCACCTGGCATGTCTACCGCAAGGTTGTGGAGCCGCCCGCCAGACCGGCGAGTTGAGGAAGTTTCGCATCGCTCCGGCCAGGGTGCCGGGGCGAGTTTTGATCGAGCCGTCAGTAAGCCCGGTGACTGAAGCGGGCTTGGTGCGCGCCCATGGTCAGGTTGCGGAAATCCTTGCCGCTGACATGCACCAGCGTTCTGTGGTCGCCGCCTTCGAAGTAGATGTCGGCGGCATCGCCAAGGCTCTCATCGACAATCACCGGCACGTCGTAGGCTGCGCCGATCGGCGGGATGGCACCGGTGTCGCAATCGCCGAAGAGCGAAATCACCTCGTCTTCGGAGGCGAGCCCGAGACGCTTGTCCATGACGTCTTGCAATGTGCCGAGTTCGATCCTGTGCGTGCTGGGAACCACGGCCAGCGCATAGCCGAGCTCGTGGTGAACAACCACCGATTTGGCCATTATGCTGCCGGGTATATGCGCGGCAATGGCGGCCTGTCTGCTGGTGGATGTGCGATGGTGGGCGACAGTGTCGTATGAGATTCCCTTCTGGTCGATAAAGTTCTTCAGTCTGGCTGCGATCGTCATCTTGGCCTCCCTTTTGCCGGAGTTCATGACGCGTGGGAAACGAGGGAAATTATTCTCCCAATTCGTTTCGGATACAAAAAATGGACCAGCTGCTGATGGTTCGCGTCAGGGCCCGGCTCCGAAAAACGCCAGCCGCGTGAAAAGCGTGTAATCCGCTTCGAAGACCATCATTGTCACAAACACCAGGACCAATATTGGCGGCAAGATGATGGCATACGCCAAAGCCAATCGTTCCCAAGCCATGTGCATGAAGACGGCGACGATCAATCCTGCCTTGAGGATCATGAAAATCAGGATCAGCGACCATCTGAGATAGCCGTGGAGGCCGAAATAGTCGACCAGGTAGGAGCAGGTGCTGAGGATGAACAGCCACGCCCACACCACCAGATAGAGTTTGATCGGGTGCTCCTGGTGAACCTCCGTATAGGCGATGCGAGTCGCCGGCGTTTCGTGCGCGGCGTGAAGTGCGTCTTGCCCGAGGCCGTTTGCGGTTACTTCAGCCATGTCTGCCTCTCACCAAAGATAGAAGAATGCGAAGATGAACACCCAGACCAGATCGACGAAGTGCCAGTACAGCCCCATGATCTCGACGTTCTCGTAGCGACCCGTGCGGCTGGTGAAGAAGCCGCGCCGTCCGATGTCGTAGTCTCCGCGCCAGACCTTGCGCGCCACGACGATCAGGAAGATCACACCGATGGTCACATGCGTGCCGTGGAAGCCGGTAATCATGAAGAAGCATGAGCCGAATTGCGCGGCACCCCAGGGATTGCCCCAAGGCCGCACCCCTTCGGTGATCAACTTGGTCCATTCGAAGGCTTGCATGCCGACAAAGGTCGCACCGAGTGCGGCAGTCAGAAGCATGAGAATTGCCGTCTTGCGGCGGTCGCGGCGATAGCCGAAATTGACTGCCATCGCCATTGTTCCGCTGCTCGAGATCAGCACGAAGGTCATGATGGCAATAAGGATCAGCGGGATATCCGAGCCGCCGATACGGAGCGCAAAGACCTCGCTCGGATTGGGCCACGGCACGCGTGTGGAAATGCGCGCGGTCATGTAGGAGAGCAGGAAGCAGCCGAATACGAAGGTGTCGCTGAGCAGGAAGATCCACATCATGGCCTTGCCCCAGGACACGTTCTTGAACGCGCGCTGATCCGAGGACCAGTCGGCGGCAATGCCTCGCCAGCCTGCTGGCGGTGGCTCCGTCTGGCCGATATGTGTCAGTGTCTGTGCCATGCGCTTGATCCCCTTAGGTCAGCAACAGCCGGCAAATGTCGACGAACGTCGCGGCCCAGCCGGCCAGCAGGGCGAAGATGGCAAGCCAGACGAAAAGCAGGAAATGCCAGTACATGGCACATAGCTCGACGCCGAGGCGAAGCCGCTCCGGCCGCGCTCCAGTCCAGGCGCTGGTGGTGGTTCTGCCCAGACCCACCAGCCCTCCCAATATGTGCAGGCCATGCATGCCGGTTATCAGGTAGAAGAAACTGTTGGCCGGATTGGAGGCCAGAAAATAGCCGTCGGCGGTCAGCTGCCGCCATGCCATGAGCTGTCCGATCAGGAAGGCGAGCGCAGTCAGCCCGGCCGTGGCAAGGCCGAGCCTGACCGTGTCGATCTGGCCCCTGCGCGCCGCGACCGAGGTGCATTGCAGGGCTATGCTGCTCAGGACCAGCACGCCGGTGTTGAACCAGAGCAGCCGCGGCAGCGGCAGCGGCTGCCAGTCTGGCACCGCCATCCGCATGAAATAGGCGCTGGTAAAGAGCGCGAAAAGGCAGCCGACGACGGCGAGGAAGACGCCGAGGCCGATCTTGGCGGTTGGCAGCGTTGACCGGTTGAGGGCGACAACATCCCCGGCCAGACCTTGCTCGAGCCATGGCTTCGACATCAGCCCCTGATGTGAAAGCCACCATCCGGCAAAGCCGGCGACGACGAACAGGAAGACTATGATGACGCTCATGCCGGCTCCCTCGATGGGCCGAAGGAGCCCGGCATGTTCTGCGGGATGAAATCCTCTTTGGCGCCCGGCACGCTGTAATCGTAGGCCCAGCGATAGACGATAGGCAGGTTCTTGCCGAAATTGCCGTGGGCCGGCGGTGTTTGCGGCGTCTGCCATTCGAGGGTCGTAGCCCGCCACGGATTGCCGCCGGCCTCGCGGCCGTGCCGGATGCTCCAGATCAGGTTGAACAGGAACACCATTTGAGCAAAGCCGACGATGAACGCCATGATGCTGATGAACGAGTTCAGGTGGCGGGCCGACTCGGTCATGATCGTCATGTCGGTCAGTTCAGCGTAGCGCCGCGGCACGCCCATCAGGCCGAGATAGTGCATGGGGAAGAAAATCAGGTAGGCGCCGAGGAACGTGACCCAGAAATGGAACCGGCCCAACGTCTCGTCGAGCATCCGGCCTGTGACCTTCGGGTACCAATGGTAGATCGCGCCAAAAACCACGAGGATCGGGGCGACACCCATGACCATGTGGAAATGGGCGACGACGAACATCGTGTCGGACAGTGGAACATCGACGACGACATTGCCGAGAAACAACCCGGTCAGCCCGCCGTTGACAAAGGTGACGATGAAGGCCAGGGCAAAGAGCATGGGTATGGTGAGATGGATGTCGCCGCGCCACAGGGTCAACACCCAATTGTAGACCTTGATGGCTGTCGGAATGGCGATGATCAGCGTCGTGGTGGCAAAGAAGAAGCCAAAATAGGGGTGCATGCCGCTGACATACATGTGGTGCGCCCAGACCACGAAGCTCAGCGCACCGATGCCGACGATGGCCCAGACCATCATCCGGTAGCCGAAGATGTTCTTGCGGGCATGGGTGCTGATCAGGTCGGACACGATGCCGAAGGCCGGCAGCGCCACGATATAGACCTCGGGATGGCCGAAGAACCAGAATAGGTGCTGGAACAGGATCGGACTGCCGCCATTGTGCTGCAGCTGCTGGCCCAGCTCGGAGATTGCCGGCATGAAGAAGCTGGTGCCCAGGACGCGATCAAGCAGCATCATCACGCTGGCAACGAACAGCGCCGGAAAGGCGAGCAGCGCCATGACGGTCGCAGTGAAGATGCCCCAGACGGTCAGCGGCAGGCGCATCATTGTCATGCCGCGCGTGCGGCCCTGCAGCACGGTCACCACATAGTTCAGGCCGCCCATCGTGAAGCCGATGATGAACAGGATCAGCGAGGAGAGCATCAGGATGATGCCCCAGTCCTGGCCGCCTGGCGTGCCGCTCATAATGGCCTGCGGCGGGTAGAGCGTCCAGCCGGCCCCAGTCGGTCCGCCGGGCGCAAAGAAGCTCGACACCAGGACCAGCACGGCGAGCAGATAGACCCAGTAGCTCAGCATGTTGACATAGGGAAAGACCATGTCGCGCGCGCCGACCATCAGTGGGATCAGATAGTTGCCGAAGCCGCCAAGGAAGAGGGCGGTGAGCAGGTAGATCACCATGATCATGCCATGCATGGTGATGAACTGGTAATAGGCTTCCGGGGTGATGAAGTTGAACGTACCGGGGAAGCCGAGTTGCAGCCGCATAAGCCAGGATAGCACCAGGGCGACCAGGCCGATTCCCGTTGCTGTCGCCGAATACTGGACGGCTATGACCTTTGCGTCTTGCGAGAAGACGTATTTGGTCCACCAGCTATGAGGATGGTAAAGTTCCACTTCGGCGACTTCGGCCGGTGGGATTCCATCTGCTGGCGTGATGTCGACCATGGGAACACTCCGTGTTCTTTTCAGCGAGACCCGACCGTTTCGAGCTTTGCTGCAACGTTCAAACCTGACGCCATCGTGCCCGATGCCTGGTCTGCCGAGCCCGTTTTCTGGGGTGCCGACAGCTGAGCGAAAGTCTGCTGCTGACCAAGCCAGGCCAGGTAGTCTTGTTGCGTGTCGACGACGACCACACCATGCATCAAAGGATGCCCTTGGCCGCAAAGTTCGGCGCAAAGGACCTGAAAGGTTCCGGTCTTGGTCGGGGTGAACCAGAAATAGGTGACCGAGCCCGGGACCATGTCCATCTTGGCGCGGAATTCCGGCACGAAGAAATCGTGCAGCACATCAATGGAGCGAAGCAGCATCTTGACCGGTTTGCCGACCTGCAAATGCAGATCAGCGGCTTCGACCACGACATCGTCCTGACCATTGGGATCGCCGGGGATGATCCCCAGCGGATTATCGGCACTGACGTCGCGGGTCTCCGACGTGCCGAGCTTGCCATCCTTGCCGGGCAGGCGGAAACTCCATTGCCATTGCTGGCCAATGACCTCGACCTCGGTCGCGTCGCTTGGAACGGTAACAAACCGGCTCCAGACGAACAGGCCGGGAACCAGTAACGTCGTGACCCCAACTGCGGTGACGATCGTTAGCCACGATTCGAGCCGCTTGTTTTCCGGTTCGTAGGCAGCCCGGTTGCCTTCCCGATGACGGAAGCGGAAGACGCAATAGGCCATGAATAGAACCACGGCGGCGAAGACGACGCCGGTGATCCAGAAGGTGATGATGATGGTGTTGTCGATATAGTCCCAGTTCGAGGCAATCGGCGTCCACCACCATGGGCTCAGGAGGTGAAACGACACCGAGCCCACTACAATCAAAACGAGTACAAGCGCTACGGCCATGTCCCGTCCCTCCGGCATTCCAGGGGCGCGAAGCCGTCCCGAAAAATACCAAACCCATCATAGCTCGATTTGGGGTCGCAATTCCAGCGCCGACTATCTTGACGGGAAAAAATGCAGCTTTTGCCCTTCGAGACCGGCAATTCCCCAGGTCGGCACCAGGTCCTTTATCATGGAATGGCGTTTCTCCGCCCAACGATGATCTGATCATGCGGTAATGCCTTGCCGCTTGGCCGGATCGACAATCTCCTTGGTCACCTTGGTATCGGCACACGATGGCGTCGGGCGCCGGGTTGTCCATCAACCGGGTCGAAGGACGGGAAGATCTTCAACCACCGGGATCGGCAACGGTTTTCGCGCTTGCGCTGGCGGAAAAGTACCTCCGATTTCGTGGGAAGATGTCCGGCGGGACAGGTGCGCGGGACAGCGGCAGACGGACTTCTTTGGCCAGTTTTCTTCCCAAGGGCCAGAAACGGCAATGCCGCCGGGGGAGGCCCAGCGGCATGTTTCTTGGCTGGCTATCGCCGCTTCGGGCGCGATGCGCTACGGCGTCGTCCCCGCTTGGATCGTGGCGGCCGCCTGATCGATCTTGCCGGCAAGGACGCCCTGGGCCCAGGCACTGACCTGGGCATCGACGGGCTTGTTGGCCATACCCGCCAGTGCTGCGTCAAGCGATGTCTGATCGGTGCCGACGGCCGCCGCGGTGGCTGCCGCCTCGGCCTGGGCCGCCGCCGCATTGTCGGCGTCGACGATGGCCTGCTGTGCGGTGATCTGGTCTTTCACAGCCTGGATCTGGGCAGTCGTGGCTGACGAATCCGCCTGCAGCGCGGTCAGCTGCGCGTTCAGAGTATCCAGTTGGGTCTGGGCTGTGGCCGCTGTCGCGGCCGCCGCGTCAGCCGCGGCCTGGGCGACCTTGGCTTTCGCGGACTGTGTCACATACGCCTGAATGGCAGCGAACTTCTTGCTCTTGGAATTCATGTAAGCGTTGATATTGCGCTGCAGCGAGTTCAGCCGGCCGAGCTTGGCATGGATGTTCTTGTCGTTGGGCACGGACGCGACCTCAGTCGTATCGACCGTGGTGTCGGTCGTTGTGTCCGTTTCCGTCCTGGCCGCATGCCCTGGAGTCGACGCAGACTTGCCATGCGAAGCGCCACTGTTGCCATTGCCATTACCCTTGCCGCCGCCGTTGCCTTGGCCGCCGCCGTTGCCGCCGCCATTGCCGTGCCCGTTGCCGGCGAGCGCCGGGGACGCAAGAAGCGCCAATGCGGCAAGTACCGCGAACAGAGTTTTTCGGTTTGTCATGGTGTCTCTCCTCGGGAATCGCCACTCCGCCCAACCGCTAAAACAGCCTCGTGTGAGAAATTGCTAAAAGTACAGAATAAACTTTGGCTAAATGTGTTTCCAATCCGTTGGCCGGATCCAGAAGATGCCGTAACCTCCTGAGATTGCTTCAAAATCGGTGCAGTAAAACTGCTGCTGTACTGAAGTCCCATGCTGGCCGGACGATGGTCCTAACCATCAACCCCAGCGGTAAGGCAGAAGTTGTGGGCTGGTCTATGGAAAGCGCGCTGAATTGTTGAAAGCCTGGCCACAGCCCGATGCGCCATGCCAGCCACATGCGCTAGATCAGCAGCAGACCCTTCATGCTGGAATGGCCTTTGCGCCCGATGATGATGTGGTCGTGCACGGCGATGCCCAGCCGCTTGGCCGCGTCGACGATCTCCTTTGTCATCTCGATATCGGCGCGTGATGGCGTCGGGTCGCCGGAGGGATGGTTGTGCACCAGGATGATCGCGGTCGCCGACAGTTCGAGCGCCCGCTTGACCACTTCTCTGGGATAGACGGGTGTGTGGTCGACAGTGCCGGTCTGCTGCACTTCGTCGGCGATCAGCGCGTTCTTCTTGTCGAGGAAGAGGATGCGGAACTGCTCGCGTGCCTCGAACGCCATGGCCGAGCGACAGTAGGCGAGAAGCTGCGTCCACGACGACAGGACTTCGCGGCCATGGACTTCGCCGCGCGCCATGCGCTGCGCTGTCGCCGCGACGACCTTGAGGTCGAACGCCACCGCCGGGCCGACACCCTTGACCTCCTGCAACAGGTTGACGGGCGCGCCAAGTACCTCGGCCAAAGTGCCGAAGCGCGCCAGCAGCGCCTTGGCGGTCGGCTTGGTGTCGGCGCGCGGGATCAGGCGGAAGAGCAGGAGTTCCAGGAGTTCATAGTCGGGCAGGGCACCCGGACCCGCGGAGGCAAAGCGCTCGCGCAGGCGGTCGCGATGACCGAGATAGTGTGGTTTCTCCTCGGGTACCGGCCTGGCTTTCGCCGCGAGTGGTACCTGCACCTCGGAGAAGAAACTCCGCTCGTCGTCGTCGCTGACTTTCCCCATGCGCCCCCGCATCCGGCAATCAATCGGGCAAACAGCCGCCCGACATGTCAAAATATCAGGCCGGCAGGCCGGGGCGGTCGAGTTTTGCGGGCGAGAGCGTGAAAATCTCGCAGCCCGCGTCGGTCACGCCGATCGTGTGCTCATACTGCGCCGACAGCGAGCGATCGCGCGTCACCGCCGTCCAGCCGTCCGACAGGACCTTCACATGCGGCCGGCCGAGGTTGATCATCGGCTCGATGGTGAAGATCATGCCGGGCCGCATTTCCACGCCTTCACTGGCGTTGCCATAGTGCAGGATGTTGGGCGCATCATGGAACAGCTGGCCGACGCCATGGCCGCAGAAGTCGCGCACCACCGAGCAGCGTTCCGCCTCGGCATAGGTCTGAATAGCGGCGCCGATGGCGCCGGTGCGGGCACCCGGCCTGACCGCGGCAATGCCGCGCATCAGGCATTCATGGGTGACCTCGAGCAGGCGTTCCGCGGCGCGCTTGATGGTGCCGACGGGATACATGCGCGAGGAGTCGCCGTGCCAGCCATCGAGGATGTAGGTGACGTCGATGTTGACGATGTCGCCATCCTTCAACGGCTTGTTGTCTGGAATGCCATGGCAGACGACATGGTTGATCGAGGTGCAGGACGATTTCGTGTAGCCGCGATAGTTGAGCGTCGCCGGCAGCGCGCCATGGTCCATGCCGAATTCGAAGACGAAACGGTCGATGGTCTCGGTCGTGACGCCGGGAGCGACCATAGGCACCAATTCGTCCAGGCAGCGCGCGGTGAGGTCGCATGCCTTGCGCATGCCGGCAAACCCTTCCTCGCCATAAAGGCGGATCTGGCCGGTATTTCTGAGCGGTGCCGTGGCGGCGTCGAGATAGGTGACCATTTCGTCCGTGTAGAAGGTGGGGCGCTGCAGGAGTGCTGGCGTGAAAATCCTCCCAGATTTGGCACTTGGGGGCAAAAGGTTCAAGGAAGAACTGCCTGATGCCGCCCGAGTGGGCAGGATATTCGTCTGGTCGGGGTGATCTCTGCTCGGTTTTGCACGGTTTGCTTTCCTTTCCGCCCATCTGCGTTAGGGCGGGTTACGTTTTGGAGATCGCCTCCTTCACGCAAGCGCGCCAGATCGCTTGAAGCACCGTTGACGGCAGCCTGCTCATGTCTGAGGGGCCTGGTGCTGCTGGCGATGGCCTGATGTGCCCATCTTCGCGGACCCTGCACAGGGCGGCGCCAGCGTTGGTCTGGAACGGTCGGGCGAGATGGCGGCGCTGCTGCGTGTCACCAGCAAGGCACAGGCGCTGGAGGTTCGCGGTGCCCGGCCGGTGCTGGCCAAATTCGCCAGCGGCCATCCGGCCCTGCCGGCGCCGCAAGCTGCCTTCTTCGGTTCGATCCGACATTACCCGCCGTATTTATTGCCGACCATGGGGCGATCGGCGCGCCCAGCGTAAGCAGCAACCAGCCGCGCGCGCCGCCGTCCACGCGGGCCTGAGCGGTCCAGGACCGCAGGTTTCACCATCATTTCCCATGCCATTCGTGTCGCGACCCGTGCGGCGGCCGTTAGCCGCGCATTGGTGGCGCGGCGCGTCATTTCCGGATCAATTCAATGCAACGGATCAAGACTTTAAAAAGCCTGTTGCCAAAAGCCTGTTGCGGGCGGCTTCGGCCGCCTCGTTCCTCTCCGTCCAGGCGCTCATCTGCATCGGGACCGTTTATTGGGCGATCGCCGAGACGCTCTATTTGTCCGGAGCCGGAGCGCTTGTCCTTGGCGTGCTATTCGCATTGCTGTCGGCGTATGTTCTGCTGACCGTGGTGCGCATGGCCTTCGACGCGGAGACCGACCCGGCCAACCAATGATCACGCTGCCGGGATGTCCGCCCGTTGCGGCAAAACGGCCGTTTCCGCAGTGACGACACATTTGCGTGGCACGTCAGACAAAGCAACTTTTGGCGACGAACGGCGTTGCTTGGGGCGACGCCAGTTCGGGAGATGTCAGATGGACAGATTGCAATTCGAGGTGCCGGTGCGGATCGCGCCAGGATCCGGCTTGCCCGTCGAGGAGATCTACAGCGTCGAGCAGGCGCTCGATTTTCTCCAGGACTGGCCGGCACGCCGGCAGGGACCGGTATATCAAAAGGCTTTCAATGCCTGCTTCGGCGCCACGGTGGATGTAGTCAAGACCGAGGATGCCTGCCGGGCATTCATGGCGTTCTGCCGTGTCACCGGACTGATGGCCAGCGACATGATGGCGCCGCGCAAGCGTGGCGGTGAGGCCAGGGTGCTGCAGGCCTGAGGTCCGCTCCGTCTATCCCGATCAAACCAGCTCGATTTGATTGCACATGACGATCCGGCGACCGGATCGTCTCGATAGCGGCGTTAAGCTTCCGTTTCCATCTTCGCGGCTAGGCCATTGTTTGTTCAGCAATGGTTGATTCGTTGCGTCAGTCTCATGGTTCGGAAGATGTCCCCAGAAAAAGTCCGTGCATTCCCGATCGACCGTCAGCTATTCTTGGTTAAAGAAGTTGCAGCCAATCTTGGCAATCTGCACGGCGAGACCGCCACCTCCTTCTGGAGGGCAAA
This sequence comes from Mesorhizobium sp. B2-4-17, assembly GCF_006441275.1. Classification (NCBI taxonomy): domain Bacteria; kingdom Pseudomonadati; phylum Pseudomonadota; class Alphaproteobacteria; order Hyphomicrobiales; family Phyllobacteriaceae; genus Mesorhizobium; species Mesorhizobium sp. B2-4-17. The sequence continues at coordinate 78,171 of NZ_VFUX01000028.1, forward strand.
AGCGGTCGAGTTGCTTGATCTCGTCGTTGGATTCGGCAGGGACAGGGCGGCAGCCAGTGACGAAGTACGCAGGTTTTTCCTTGCCGTACAGAGAGAACTTTCGGCTGGCACGATCGCCGAAGCGACACCAGTTCTTTCAGCCTGAAGCAAATCCAGTCGCCGATAACTTCACGCTATTTGCAACGATAGCGCACGAAACCGCGGGCGGCAATTCCGGCGCGGTTTCCGGCGATCCGGTGGTCGGCAGCGCCGCGCTTGGCTACAGGTCCGGCAATTTCGCCGTCGGCCTCGACTCGCAGGGCGATCCCGACACGCTGATGGGCTTCGCGCTTGGCGGCGTCGCGGGATCCTTCTCGGTGCCGGACGCGAGACTTCGGGCAACATCATCGGCGGCCATGCCGGCGCCTATGGTGCGCACAAATGGGACCAGTTCTACATCAACGGCTCGCTGGCGATGGATCTCTACAGCAACACGACCGACCGCTTCACCTCGGTTCCGGGCGCGTCCGGTCCGCTCAATCCCGTGCCGGCGATCACGAGGGAGCACTGGACCGGTGATTTCATGAGCGCCGGCTTCGGCACCAGCCTCGAGGCCGGCTGGCGGCAGCCGATCGGTGCCGGCGCCCTCACGCCGTTCGCCGGGCTGCAATTCCAGGCGCTGTCGATGCAGGCCTTTTCAGAAAAGTCGGCCAGCGACGGAGCGCTCGGCCTCGACTTCGACAGTCGCACGGTTATCTCGCTGCCGGTCTCGCTCGGCCTGCAGCTCGACACGACGGTCGCCGTCGGCGGGACGACGACGCTGCAGGCCTGGGGCCGCGCGGCATGGCAGCATGAGTTCAAGCCGGACCGCTCGGTGGAACCCCACCTTCCAGGCAGCGCCGGGCTATGCCTTCGTCGTCCAGGGCGCTAGCGCTGCCGAGGACGCGGTCGCCGTCAACGCCGGCGTCAAGCTGAACTGGGCTCCAACACATCCGTCTTCGCCAGCTTCGATGGCAAGTTCGCCGACCGGGTGCAGACCTATGGCGGCAATGTCGGGTTCAGGGTGAACTGGTAGGGGACGGCGTCGCTACGAACCAGGCTGGCAGCTCTGAGACTCGCCTTCACTGCCCGCATCTTGCCTTCGTGGCGGCTGTCCCGCTCGAAAAGCATGGACCATGCCATGATGTCGTCTGCCGGACCTTGGTCCCAAGTTTGCTGGACATAAGTCCTATCGTGCGCCGATCGGCCGACGAAAATTCTTTCTTTTTGAGGCCAATAAGCCATCGATCAAAAAATGAACCGAACTTTTTAGCCGTTCGTTCATATGTGCATGTCTTCTAATTTCTCATGACTTTCAAACGCTTCACCCGAATTCGGCTTATAGCGGACGGTATACGCCGGGGTACGAGCGCGAATGTTGCCACCATCTTCGCCCTGACCTTACCGATCGTCGTCGGCGCCGCGGGTTTCGGTATCGAGACGTCCTACTGGTATTACAACAGCCTCAAACTTCAGGCGACGGCCGACGCCGCGGCCTATGCGGGCGCGCTCGAACAAATCTCAGGGTCCGACAAGCCGACGATCACCGCAGCCGCGACCCAGTCGGCCGCCTCCAATGGGCTGGGTTCCGGCACGATCGTCGTCAACACGCCGCCAGCGTCCGGACCGAACACGGCGAAGAAAGCGGTCGAGGTCATCGTCAGCCAGAACCTCGATCGGATGTTCACCTCGATCTTTACGCGGGGCCAGGTTCCCGAACAGGCGAGGGCGGTGGCGCTCATCACCAATGCCTCGAAGGCCTGCGTGCTAGCGCTCGATCCATCCGCATCGCAGGCTGCGCTGTTTTCAGGCAACACCAGCGTGAAGTTCACCGGTTGCTCGGTGATGTCCAATTCGATCGCCTCGGATGCCATCAAGCTCCAGGGTTCGGCAGGCCTCCAGGCCGATTGCCTGATAACGGCGGGCGGCGTCTCTCTCAATAATCCCGTCACGACAGTTTGCGCAGCCCCGATCACCCAGGCGTTGCCTGCCGCCGATCCATTCGCCGGCCTGCCGGCTCCTGCGGCCACCAACCCCTGCCAGAACAGCAACAAAGCGACGCTGGCGCCGGGTACGTACTGTAATGGGCTCAGTCTCAGCGGCAGCGTCGCACTCCAGCCCGGCGTCTATGTCGTTCAGGGCAATCTCAAAATAAACGCCAACGCGGCCATCACTGGCACCGGGGTGACCATCTTCATGTCGGGCAGTTCGACGGTCAGCATAAATGGCAATGCCTCTGTGCAGCTCAGTGCGCCGACTTCGGGCACCTATTCAGGCGTTCTGTTCTATGGCGACAGGACAGGTAACAGCGCATCCAGCACCTTCAACGGCACGGCCGACTCGCTACTGACTGGGGCCATCTACTTTCCAAAACAGCAGGTCAGCTATCTCGGCAATTTCTCGGGCAACAGCGGCTGCACCCAGGTCGTTGCCAACACGATCCAATGGTCCGGAAACTCAACCGTCAATCAGGATTGCACGAGCCTTGGCCTGCACGATATTCCGGCCACGCAGTCCGTGGCGCTGGTCGAGTAGCCTGCCGTGGAGCGTCGATCGATCTCGTATCTTAAAGATGAGGCGGGCACTGCGGCCGTCGAGTTCGCAATGGTTCTGCCCTTTCTGTGCGTTGCGCTGCTCGGCATCCTCGACGGCTGGTCCTACGTGACGAGTTCACTGTCGATGCGCGCCGGCGTCAAGACTGCCGCGAACCTGGTCATGGCAGGATCGACCAACGATACGGCGACCCAGGCCGTTGCCATTTCGAGTTGGGAGAAGCGGCCGGCGGATGGCCAGGTCACGCTAAGCCGGATTTACATGTGCGGGGCGACCGTGGTCGACGCCGCCACCCTGTGCAGTGGGCCCAAGGCGCCATCGGTCTATGTCCAGATCCAGGCGTCGGCCACCTGGGTGCCGCCCTTCACCTTCGGCGTCTTTTCCACGTCCAGCGTCATCGGCCACCTGGAGGTGATCCGTGTCCGCTAGAGCCGTTCTTCGTTTCGCGGAAACGCAGGCCCGCACTATGTGCTTGCTTGGACACAATTCCGGACGGAAAACCGCTTCGCACTTTTCCTGGAATTGCGTCAGAGCGGTTCAGCGTTTGATGGAATCGTTGACCCGCTCTAACTCTTTGTTTCTGCGCAATTCCGGACGGAAAACCGCTTCGCACTTTTCCTGGAATTGCGTCATGGCAGCCGCGTTCAGGCGGGATCGATCGGGCGGTGCCGGGTTGGAATTCGCACTGATCGCCCCGTTTCTCATCATGCTTTTGTTTGGCATCTTCGCCTTCGGCTGGTCGATGAACTCCGTATCCAGCGTTCGCTATACGCTGGAGATGTCCGCACGCTCGCTGCAGCTTCAGAACACGCTGACCCAGGCCGACATCCAGGCTATCGCTACACAGAAACTTCAGGCCCTGGGTTTGAAGGATGTCGTCGTCACGATCGTCATGGATCCGGCGAGTGGCGGCTTCCGCATGGCACATCTGACTGCCAGCTATGCCTTCGTCATCGACTTTCCCTATTTCAGCGCTTTCCCGATCAACTACGCGACGACCGTTACCGTGCCGCTGGTCGGCGCGTAGGCCACGGTCTGCCGGGCATGGGCCTTGGTGGTCAAGTGACGCACGGCCTGCCTTGCCCTGCCGGGTCGCTATTGCGCGGCCGTCCGCAGGATTGTTGTCGCAATCGGCCTCGTTGCCTCAATCCGCCTTAGACAATGATCCGGAATATTGGGCCACATTGCCTGGGTGCATTCTCTGTCTACGGCCGCAACAGCTTCGCCAGGCGCTACGTTCGCCGCGTGGGTGGTGGTGGATGACGCGAAAAGAACCGTCTGGGTTATGAGAGCCGAAAAGGCGGCGACCTGGATCAGAACGGCAGCAAAGGCGATCTTTTTGAGCATGCGGCGAGAACGCGCGGCACTTCCACTGGTTCCCTCCAGGTCGCGCTGTTCTCGCGCGGGCGCGCCGACTACCCACTATCCCAGGACGGACCGCCGTTGCCGTCAATGGAACGGCGGATCCTTTGCAGCAGCAAAGGGTTCATGCGCCACGGACGTCGCGGTCCAATAGTCGGATGGCGGGCTCACGACGGTGTTCGGCATTGGCGCGATCGATGCCCTCCACGGTAATCGCGAAGGTGCCGTTTTCGACCCTACCTATCCAGCCTTTTGCTTTCAGATACCAGAGATGAAACTCGAGATGCTCACGGGGGCAGCCTGACAGGCGTTCAAGTTCTGTATCGCCAATGCCAGGATCATTGACGTCTTGTCGGCGTTTGACGTAAAGAAGCGAGAGAAGTTTTGCCTGAATTACGACGTCACGCTCTATACCTTTATTATTGCCGGTTTCCTCAATCAGCTCGCGGCGAAGCTTCAAGTGGTCTTTGTACTTGATGTCGTACTGAGCGCGTTTGACCGGGTCTTTCAGGATGTTATGGGCTTCCACGATTTCGCTAAAGCGTGCTTCATCGCCGGTGTCTTGATTGTCGGGATGGTAGCGCATGGCAAAGTAACGAAATACCCGCTCTAACGTTTCCGAGTTGGCATTCGGGCTAATTTCGAGAATTTCATAATAGTCAATGAACATAGAGTTGTGTCCCCCGTGGCGCGCTTTATATGCCGATTTGCCAGAGTACGGAATATCTGACGGCCAAGGACAAAGTCTGGATGGAAATGTCAGACCTTTGCTTTACAAAAACCAAGACCTTGGTCCGGTGGCAATGGATGGTCTCAATCACTGCCACGGACAGATGTCAGGCGCCTGTTGGGCGAGAGGCTTCAGGGTAAGCGCTTGCCAAGTAGACACCAGATTCGCGCCCCTGCACAGATCGGTAAGTCAGGATAATGTGCTGAGAGTTCAGCAAATTCGCCGAGAGAGGCGGTCATGGCAGACTGGTGATGTTCAACGTCACCTGATTCCCGCGAAGGAACGCCACCATGACCAAGACCGACTGCCAGCGCTGCCGTCAAAAACATTCTGCTATCGAACCCGGATGGCCGCACGAAGTGATCCGCGCGGTGATGCAGGAGGTGCTCGAGGCCGAGATGGACGAGGCGCTGCGGGCTTCAAAGAGCGAACGCACGCCGGAGCTCGCGGCCGGCGGCCATCTCGTCGTCATGATGACGGAATCGCGCGCGGGATCCAACGTCAGGGCCAAGTCAGAGCTCGGCTGGAGCCCGCGCCATGCCTCGTGGCGAGAGGGGTTTGCCGAAATCGTGCGGCCAGATGCGGGAATTGCCGCATGACATGTCCTGCGCGCGCCAGGCTATCGTCATCGAGATACCAGCGCCAAAGCGGAGGTCGAGGTCGCTGGGAGAAACGTGGTTAGGTAAAGGGCATTCCCGGGCGCGGAAAGCGCCCGGGAGATTGTGTTTTCGGCTTACCGCCAGAGGTGAGCAGACTTCGTGTGTCGAACGAGCGATCTACCTTTGACGTTGAGCGAGATTCAGTGACGCATTAGGACCATAAGGCAAAGGGTTTCAGCTGCACCCGCTGGTCGCCCCACAAGTATCGCACTTCTCACACGTCCCGTTCCGCACCATGGTGAAATTCTGGCACTCGGAGCAGGAATTGCCGGTGTAGCCCTGAAGCAGTGACTTGGCGCGGCGGTCGGCGGCGAGTTTCTTCGCCTCGGCTGCTTCATTGGCGGCCGCGTCGGTGAACAGGGCCGCGGCGCCGGAGGCCTCGGAGGCCGCGTCGGCGGCTTCCTCGAAGGCCATGTCCTCGGCCAATTCCTTGGCCCGCTCCTCATAGTCGCGCTTGTAGGCGATTGCCTCGTCGCTCGCCGGTTTCAACGCCAGCACGTTGGAGCCGGAGAAGGCCGACGGCGCCGAGCGGGTTGGGGTGCCGGAGGCGGAGCCGGCAAAGCCCTTCGGCTCACTGCCGCTCACCCGGGAAACCAGCTTCACCGGCGAACCGCGTGTCAGTCCCTTGGAAACGGCGTCGGTCTTGCCTTCGCTGATGCCACGGCCAAGTGCGGTGTTGGAGAAGTCCGACTGGTCGACATGGGCGAGGTCGTTGCGGCCGAGATAGGAGATCGCAAGTTCGCGGAACACGTAGTCGAGGATCGACGTCGCGCTCTTGATGGCGTCGTTGCCGATCACCATGCCGGCCGGCTCGAACTTGGTGAAGGTGAAGGCATGCACATATTCGTCGAGCGGCACGCCGTATTGCAGGCCGAGCGAAATCGCGATGGCGAAGTTGTTGAGAAGGCCACGCAGCGTCGCGCCTTCCTTGTTCATGTCGATGAAGATCTCGCCGAGGCGGCCGTCATCATATTCGCCGGTGCGCAGGAAGATGGTGTTGCCGCCGATCTTGGCCTTCTGGGTATAACCCTTGCGGCGACCGGGCAGCTTCTCCTGCTCGCGCGACACGCGCTCGATGATGCGCTCGACGATACGCTCGGTGATCTGCGCCGCCCGCGCCGCCTGCGGCGCCGCAATCAGCTGCTCGACCGCTTCGTCCTCGTCATCCTCGCCATCGGCGAGCAGCGAGGCATTGAGCGGCTGCGACAGTTTCGAGCCGTCGCGATAGAGCGCGTTGGCCTTCAGCGCCAGCTTCCACGACAGCATGTAGGCGTTCTTGGCGTCCTCCACCGTCGCGTCGTTGGGCATGTTGATGGTCTTGGAGATGGCGCCGGAAATGAAAGGCTGTGCGGCGGCCATCATCTGGATGTGGCTGTTGATCGACAGCGAGCGCTTGCCGATCTTGCCGCAGGGGCTGGCGCAGTCGAACACCGCCAGATGTTCGGCCTTGAGGAAGGGCGCGCCTTCCAGCGTCATGGCACCGCAGACATGGATGTTGGCTGCCTCGATGTCTTTCCTGGAGAAGCCCATTGCCGGCAGCATCTCGAACGAGAAGTCGTTGAGCTGCTCGTCGGTGAAGCCAAAGGTCTCCTTCACCCAGTCGGCACCGAGCGTCCACTGGTTGAAGACGAACTTGATGTCGAACGCCGACTTCAGCGCCGCGTTGAGCGCGCTGATCTTCTCGTCGGTAAAGCCCTTGGCCTTGAGCGAGCCGGGATTGATACCGGGTGCCTGGTTGAGGTTGCCGTGGCCGACCGCATAGGCCTCGATCTCGGCGATCTGGCTCTCGGAATAGCCGAGCGTGCGCAGCGCTTCCGGCACGGCGCGGTTGATGATCTTGAAATAGCCGCCGCCGGCGAGCTTCTTGAACTTCACAAGAGCGAAGTCGGGCTCGATGCCGGTGGTGTCGCAATCCATGACCAGGCCGATCGTCCCAGTCGGCGCGATCACGGTCGCCTGCGCATTGCGGTAGCCATGCTCCTCGCCAAGCTCGATGGCGCGGTCCCAGGCGGCTTTCGCATGCTCGGCAAGCGCCTGCTGCTTGAGATCGGCGGCGGCCAGCGGCACCGGATTGACAGCCAGCTTCTCGTAGCCGTCCCTGTCGCCATAGGCTGCGCGGCGATGGTTGCGCATGACGCGCAGCATGTTCTGGGCGTTGCGGTCATAATCCGGGAAGGCGCCGAGCTCGGAGGCCATTTCCGCCGAGGTGGCGTAGGCGACGCCGGTCATGATCGCGGTCAGCGCGGCGCAGATGGCGCGGCCCTCGTCGGAATCGTAAGGAATGCCCGAGGTCATCAAGAGGCCGCCAATATTGGCATAGCCCAGGCCGAGCGTGCGGTAGTCGTAGGAGAGCTTGGCGATCTCCTTCGACGGGAACTGCGCCATCATGACGGAGATTTCGAGAACGACGGTCCACAGCCTGACGGTATGCTCATAGGCGGCGATATCGATCGTGCCATCGGCGTTGCGGTAAGGCAGGAGGTTGATCGAGGCGAGGTTGCAGGCCGTGTCGTCTAGGAACATGTATTCCGAGCACGGGTTGGAGGCCCGGATCGCACCGGCCGAAGCGCAGGTGTGCCAGTCGTTCATCGTCGTGTTGAAATGCAGGCCCGGGTCAGCCGAAGCCCAGGCGGCGTAGCCGATCTTTTCCCAGAGGTCCCTGGCCTTTAGCGTCTTCAGCACCTTGCCGTCCTTGCGGGCGGTCAGCTGCCAGTCGCCATCCTGCTCGACGGCGCGCAGGAAATTGTCCTTCAGCGACACCGAATTGTTGGAGTTCTGGCCCGAAACGGTGAGGTAGGCGTCCGAATCCCAGTCGGTGTCGTAGGTCTTGAACGACATCGAGGTATAGCCCTGCTTGGCGAACTGGATGACGCGGTAGATGTAGTTCTCCGGCACGGCCGACTTCTTGGCCGCTTTGATCTCGCGCTTCAGCGCGGTGTTGATCGACGGGTCGAAGCAATCGTCATCCTGACCTTCGCAGTTGACGCAGGCCTTCATGATGGCTTCGAGATGCTTCTTGACGATTTTGGAGCCGGTCACCAGCGAGGCGACCTTCTGCTCTTCATTGACCTTCCAGTCGATGAATTCCTCGATATCGGGGTGATCGGCATCGACGATGACCATTTTTGCGGCGCGGCGCGTTGTGCCGCCCGACTTGATGGCGCCCGCAGCGCGGTCGCCGATCTTGAGGAAGCTCATCAGGCCGGAAGAACGGCCGCCGCCCGACAGTTTTTCACCTTCGCCGCGCAGCAGCGAGAAGTTGGAGCCGGTGCCGGAGCCATATTTGAACAGGCGCGCCTCACGCACCCAAAGGTCCATGATGCCGCCCTCGTTGACGAGATCGTCCTGCACGCCCTGGATGAAGCAGGCATGCGGCTGCGGATGCTCGTAGGAGGATTTCGACTTGGTCAGCTTGCCGGTGAAAGGGTCGACATAGAAATGACCCTGACTCGGACCGTCGATGCCATAGGCCCAGTGCAGGCCGGTGTTGAACCATTGCGGCGAGTTCGGCGCCACGCGCTGGGTGGCCAGCATGTAGGCGAGTTCGTCGCGGAAAGCGCGCGCGTCGTCTTCCGACTTGAAGTAGCCGCCTTTCCACCCCCAATAGGTCCAGGTGCCGGACAGACGATCGAAGACCTGGCGGGCGTCGATCTCGGAACCATAGCGCTCGACTTCCGGCAGCTTGGCAAGTTCGGCCTCATCGGCGACCGAGCGCCACAGGAAGGAGGGGACGTCGTTCTCCTCGACCTTCTTCAGCCGCGCGGGGACGCCAGCCTTGCGAAAATATTTCTGCGCCAGGATGTCGGCCGCCACCTGGGAGAACTGCGCCGGCACATCGATATTGTCCAAGCGGAACACCACCGAGCCATCCGGATTCTTGATCTCGGAAAGCGCCTTGCGGAATTCAATCTCCGCATAAGCAGATTGCCCCGGCTTGGTGAAACGACGCTCGATGCGCATTGGTCCTGTCCCTTTTGTCTATATATAGCGCTTTCGTCAGGGGATTTCTGCCCCAAATGCGAAAAGCACAGTCCGCCGTTTGCAGGCATCGCGAACAATGCCGGCATCTCCTCTTCGCAAGCTGCTGCCGCGCGCGCAACAAGACGCCTTGCCAGGCGCTTGCCGAGGCTGCCAACCGACCTTGCGGGTCCTTCGAAACTGAATTTTTCGATTCCCTCGATCGAGGGAAATTCACACTATCTAGCGCCGAACCTACCTGCAAACACTAAATATAGTATTAACAGACAATTTATTCCAGTCCGACAATTCTCCCTTTCGTCGCCCCATGCCCCACAATCCCAACGCTTCCGCCGGCCTCGTAACAGGCGGAAATGCGGGAAAAAAACACACATAATCCGGGAAAAAGACCGGGCTCAGAACTTTCCGGTCGCGCTCTCAACAGGAGCGCATGGCCTATAAAAGGCGACTCGTTTTGCGCCGTCAAGGATTCGTTTGCGTAGCTTTTGTGACCTCAACATCTTGTGTGTCACACATGTGGATAACGGGGATAGAAATGCGCCGCCGCGATGGTCGTTTGGGTCGCCGGTTTGCGAATTGCCGACGTTGGGAGGCGCCGGGCAAATCGTGGTTCAGCCGTAATGCAACCTCGGTTTCGGCTCGGTGCCGGTGAACTGCACGCCAATCCTGTCTTTGCGGCGCCAGCGGACCTCGCAGCGATAGCCGACGCCGTCGAGCGGCACGTAAAGAAGGAAGCGATCGGGAATCCGGGCCTCGAGCGGTATTTTCAGTTCGGCGCCGCCCGCATGCTGGTTGCGCAGCAAAACGGCGACTTCCGAATGGGACCCGGTGATGATGCTTGCACCCTTGAGCACGCGAGGGCGGCGCTCGCGCTTGGGCTTGCCCGGGTCTTGCTGAAGTGGGTCTACAGGTTTCGCCATCGATCAAACGCCAGATTGGCCGCTTCCTAGCGAAGAAAAATTAGCAAACCATTCATGCGGCACATCACAGGCGTGTGAATCCGCCGTGGCGCACGCGGCACAGGCCGGCGGCGGTCTAGGAAAATTTGTGCGGGTCGGCGCAGAAATAGGCGATGATCTGGCACAGGTCGGGTTCATGGACCATGCGCACCGCTTCGCTGGAATTGACCCATTTGCGGGTGCGGGCGTGTTTTTCTTTCCAGCGGTCGGCGATCTTGTCGACATGCAGCGGAAACACCAGCACCTCGCAGGGTACTTCTTCGCCGGAGGCCAGCACCTTGGCATAGAAGTAGCGACCGGCTTCGAGATGAGAGACGCTACCGCGCAATCCGGCTTCCTCGCCAGCCTCGCGTGCGGCCGCCTCGCAGAGCGGCTCCCTGGCCTCAGGCCAGCCTTTGGGAAGCACCCAGCGGCCGGTGTCACGGCTGGTGATCAGCATGATCTCGACACCGTTCCCCACATTGCGCCAGGGCAGGGCGGCAACCTGCAGGCGGCATGGAGCCATACCGAAGAGCCGTTGGACCCGTTCAGCCAGATGGTTGTGCGTCGTTGGCCTTATCAACATCGGAGAAGCTAGCCCCAGCCTCCAGAATCGTTTGCCGCCTCACGGATTCTACGACTAATCGTGACCAATAAAAGTAAAAACTTTGATCAGGCTGGCCGGTTCCCTCAACAAAGGTTGATTTCACAGGACATTCTGCCTCCGCGGGCTTGGCCGCGCAGGCAAATATTGTCGCTGGTGACGGCTTAAACTGGAAAAAGCGCCCGTTCCGAATCAGCCGGCGTGATCGTCAGCGATCGGCTTCTGATAGGTGAAGCCCATATCCCAGGGAAAATAGATCCAGGTGTCCTGGCTGACCTCAGTGACGAAAGTATCGACCAGGGGCCTGCCCTTGGGCTTGGCGTAGACGGTGGCGAAATGGGCCTTGGGCATCATCGCCCGTACGATACCGGCGGTTTTGCCCGTGTCGGTCAGGTCGTCGATGATCAGCACCCCGGCGCCATCATCGGCAAGCAGCGCCGGCGTGACTTCCTTCAGCACCTGCAACTGCCCCTGGCTGGTATAGTCGTGATAGGAGGCCACACAGACCGTCTCGATGATGCGGATGCCCAACTCGCGCGAGATGATCGCCGCTGGAACCAATCCGCCGCGCGTGATGCAGACGATCGCCTTCCATTGCCCCTTGTTGGTGCCGGCAAGCCGCCAGGCGAGCGCGCGGGCGTCACGATGGAACTGGTCCCAGGAGACCGGGAAGGCTTTTTCGGGAAGGGACATGTCTCGCGCACTCCGCAGCACGCGAGGACCGCGTGCAAGAAAACAGGGGAATGCGCGCGGAATTAACTGGAAACCCTTGGGTTTGGCAAGGGTGGCCACCAGTGATCGTTGTGGACTTATCGCGACAGGAAGGCCGCAACCTGCGCGGTGCGCAGGACCGTGCGCGTCACCCCGCCGAACAGAAGCTGACGCAGCCAGGAGTGGCTGTAGGCGCCAAGAACCAGGAGATCGGCACCGCTTTCGGCGACCCTGTTCTGGATCATGTCATCGACAGACGTGCCGCCCGATTTCAGCACCGAGACGCTGACGGTGGCGCCGTGGCGTGAAAGGGCGGAGGCGATTTCGGCACCGGCGGCTTCCGGGCTTTCGTCGAGCGTATCGGGCGGATCGATGACCAGTATGTCGGTTTTCTCGGCCTCGATGATGAAGGGCAACGCGTCAAAGGCGGCGCGGGCGGCTTCCTTGCTGCCGTTCCAGGCGAGCAGCACGCGTTTGAAGGTGGTGACCAGCGGGCCGGCGTGCGGCACCACCAGGACCGGCCGGCCGGCGTCATAGACCAGCGTATCGACGTCGGCACTGGGGTCGCCGCCGGTCTCGCGTTGGGCGGCTATGATGAGATCGGCGGCGCGCACGCTTGAAATGCCCGTCAGCGCGCTGTCGCCGGAAAAGCTCTCCAGGCTGCGCCACTCGAAGGAGAGGCCGGAATCCTCGATACGCCTGAGAAACACGGCCTGGAGTTTGTTGGCCCGCTCGCGGTTCATGTCGGCCGAGACCTGCAAGAACTCGGTGTCCGGGAATCCGGTTGCCGATGTGTAGGGTACAGGAAGCGCCTCGGCATGGATGCCGATCAGATGACTCTCGAAGCGGCTGGCAAGCGGAATGGCACAGTCGAGCACGCGCTCGGCATCCTGCTCGTTCTGCAGAATGGCAACCATGGTCTTGAAGCGCATGATGATCCCTCAATCTTGCGAGCGCCGAACCAGTCGGAAAGAAACGTGGCCGCGCCGTGCTTGGTTCCGGCCTCGAGCCGATCAGCCCGCCTTGACGGCGAATCCCGCCACCATAGCCTCGACATCGGCGCGCGCGGCGTCGAGCGCCTCCTGGCTACGGGCACGAACGACCAGTTCAGTCCAGAACTTGCCATCGCCATATTTCGGATAGGAGCCGATGATCGTGTCCGGATGCGCTTTCTGGATCTCGCCCAACGGCCCGCCGACAAGGCCTTCACCGAAGGGGCAGTGCACCGCCGCCGACAGCATCTTCGTGCCGGTCTTCAGCGTCGGCACGACATTGTCGAGCATGGCCTGGAAGATAGCGGGCACACCGGCCATTACATGGACATTGCCGATGCGGAAGCCGGGCGCCACCGACACCGGGTTGTCGATATGGTCGGCGCCGCGCGGCATCCGCGCCATGCGTTTGCGCGCCTCTGTATATTCGATGCCACGCGCGGCATAGCTCGCCTCCAGCATCGCGTAGGCCTTGGCATCGTATTCGCAGGGCACGCCGAACGCCTTGGCGATCGAATCGGCGGTGATGTCGTCATGGGTGGGACCGATGCCGCCGGTGGTGAATACATAGGTGTAGCGTGCGCGCACGGCATTCACAGCCGCGACGATCTCGTCTTCCTCGTCGGGGACGATGCGCACCTCCTTCAGGTCGATGCCGATCGCCGTCATGATGTCGGCGAGATGGCCGATGTTCTTGTCCTTGGTGCGGCCGGACAGAATCTCATCACCGATGACAAGCATGGCGGCGGTAACGATTTCGGGCATGAAGGCTCCGGCAAGACGGGTCGTCTGGGAAGGCGATGTCGCCTGAGATAGCGCGGCGCGCGGCCTGCTGCAATGCCACGCGGCCGGCGCTGTGTTTCGACCGGCCGGCGGTATCTGCATTCGCAATTCAATGTGAACGTGTCGACGGTGCCGGCCACATGCCGCAGTTCGTCGAACCGAAGCGGGTCGTTGATTTCATAGAGCGGATTGCAGCCCGTGCATTCCATCACCGCGGCCTCACAACAATTTCAATGAACCATCCCGCTGATCGCCGGGTTTACCCCGTGTCGCACCCAAGGCGGCCAAGATACGGAGTGATTCAATGTATACGAAACTTCTCGCGGCGTCGGTTCTGACAATCGGGCTCGCAACATCGGCGATGGCCCAGCCGTCGGACGGCACGTATTCCAGCCATCACAACTGGTGGTTGTTCGGCAATGACGATTCCCAAGGCGTCGACCAGAGCACCACCGGAAGCATCAATGCGGATGGCACTGGGCTGAACAGCCTTGGCAACCCTGGTCCGATCGGGCCATGTGCGTCCAGCACCCCTGGTCCCGATGCCAATGCCGGGCTGAACGTCAACGATCAGTACTGCGGCAAATAATTCCGCTGGGCGGCTGCTGACCGCAGGACGTCGTCTCTCCTGACGTCCGCGGTCGGCACCCTGTCTTTGTGCAGGCAAGTTTTCTTCTGCTGGCAGTTTAGTCGGAAACCTCGGTCTGCGGCCGGTCGCGGCCATCGGCCAATTCCTCGTGCCATTTACCCTCGGCGTCCTCATACTGGATGCCGTCCGTGGCGCCCGCGACTTGCTGCTCGGCCGAAGCGATTTCGGCGGCGCGCAACGCGTCCTGGTGGGTGGGAAACGTCTCCGAGAAGGTCGAGCCGACCTTGTAGGCCCAGCCGCCGTCATGTTCGACGATCTTGTAAGTCAGCTTCGCCATTAAAAACCTCCGGTTGAAAGCTCCGCCTGCTCAATGCAGCCGGTCGTCGGATAGCCTGTCGTCGGGCACAAGCACTTCCGATTCCCTGGCGGCCTCGATCAGTGCCCGTCGTGCATCCGCTGTCGAACGATAACCTTCCAGCACTTTGAGGCAAGTGTCGAGAGCATCACGGTGACGCGGGCCGCGATTGAGCGGCCAAACCGTCATCAGGCACTCCGCCGCTTCCTGGGTGCTGCGGATATGGCGATATTTGCCGACATGGCCAAGCTCGACCACTACAGGCGTTTCAAAGGGTTTGTTGTCCATCATGGCCGCAACGCAAAGCAGCCAATTTGGTTTCAAAAATGGCCTTCGGACTGCGCCCAAAAGTCGCGTCGCGTTTGCAACGCGACTTAAGTTTGTTCGATGCATGTCGCTGGGCAGGACCGCGCCGGCATTGGGAGGTGGGATCGGTCAGCCCGCCGCCTTCATCCAGTGTTCCATCGTCGTCACCGAGCGGGCGAGCTGCGGCGCCGGATGGATCTTTTCGCTGAACGTGGCGGCCGCACGCCAACCCCAGCGCGGGTCGGCCAGGAAGGCGCGCGCCAGCGCCACCATGTCGGCGCGGCCCTCGGCGATGACAGCCTCGGCCTGCTTCGGATCGTCGATCAGGCCGACCGCACGGGTCGGGATCCTGGCGCCCTTGCGCACGGCTTCCGCCAGGTGCACCTGATAGCCGGGACCGGTGGGCAGTTTCTGCAACGGCGAGTTGCCGCCGCTGGAGCAGCAGAGATAGGCGACGCCCTCGGCCTTGAGCGCTTTGGCCACCTCGATCGCATCATCGACGTCAAAGCCGCCATCGACCCAGTCCTTCACCGACAGCCGCGCGCCGAGCATCAGGCTTGGTGCCGCTTTCTTCACCGCCCTGGCGATCTCGACCGCGAGACGCATCCGGTTTTCCAGCGAGCCGCCCCAGCGGTCCGTGCGCTGGTTGGAGAGCGGCGACAGGAACTGGAAGATCAGGTAGCCATGCGCGGCATGCAGCTCGATGAAGTCGAAGCCGGCGCGTTCGGCCCGCCTTGCGGCTTCAGCGAACCGCTCGATGAGCTGGAGGATCTCGTCGTCTTCCAGCGCACGCGGCACGTTCCAGCCGGTGTCGTAGGCTATGGCCGAGGCCGAAACGGTCTGCCAGGGATCTTCGTTTGGCTGCAACGGCCCGCCGCCTTCCCAAGGCTTGCGGTTCGAGGCCTTGCGGCCGGCATGGGCAAGCTGCGTGCCGAACTTGGTGCCCGGGGCGGCAACGCGCCTGGCCGCGTCCAGCGCCCGCCGCGCGGCGGCTTCATTGTCTTCGGAATAGAGGCCGAGGCAGCCATGGGTGATACGGCCGCGCCGTTCGACATCGGTCATCTCGACGGTGACCATGCCGGCGCCGGACATGGCCAGGTTCATCCAGTGGTAAAGATGCCAGTCGCTGGCCGAGCCGTCCTCGGCGGAATACTGGCACATCGGCGCCACGGCAATGCGGTTGGGAAAGCTGAGCCCGTCGAGCGTGATGGGCTGGAAAAGCGATGTCGTCATGGAAGAAACTCCGGGGAGGGAACCTGCTATTTAGGCAACGGATCCCCTCCATGCCACACACGAGAGAGTGAAACGCCTGCTGGACCAATCGCTGGCCCGATTGCGCGGCAGCAGGTTCGCGTCTAGGGCTGCCTGCGCCAGCAGCTCAGAGGTGCCCGATGGAAGACCGTATTCGCATCCGCTCGGAAGAGGTTCTTTCCGACGATTGGGCGGTCCTGAAGAAGACCGTGCTCGACTATCGCCGGCGTGACGGCCAGTGGGAAACGCAAATCCGCCAGACCTATGATCGTGGCGATGGGGCGGTGATCCTGCCATATGACCCTTTGCGTTCGACCGTGCTTCTGGTGCGCCAGTTCCGCTATCCCGCCTACGTGACCGGCCATCGCGAACCGCTGATCGAAGCCTGTGCCGGACTGCTGGATGAAAACGATCCGGAGACCGCCATCCGCAAGGAAGCCGAGGAAGAACTCGGCTACCGCCTGAAGGATGTCGAGCGGCTGTTTTCGCCTTACATGAGCCCGGGCAGCGTCACCGAGCGGCTCTGGTTCTTCGTCGCCCGCTATTCGCCCGCCGACTGCATCTCCGCCGGCGGCGGCGCCCCGGAAGAAGGCGAGGACATCGAAGTTCTGGAAATGCCGCTCGACGAAGCGCTCGCCGGCATAACCGACGGCCGCATCGTCGATGCCAAGACCATCATCCTGATCCAGCATCTGAAGCTGAACCCGATCGCGGCTTGAATCGTGTTCTGGCGCCCTCCAGGCTCCTGGCTTGGCAAATCTGGGGCCAGACAGTGCGTCAACCGAGCGGAACTCGCTCTGGAACGCGCGGTAGAAACGTTGGACGAGGACTGTGATGTCGGGATTACATCGCGCTTTGCAGCCGGATCAGGTCCGCGCAGCGGCGTGATCGAGGCCAAACAGCGCCTGACGAAGCTCGATCCGCCAAATGCGGGATAACATTGGGATTGCTCAGGACGATTGCGATATTTCATCGCTGCCCGGACGCTCCGCTGCCCGACCGTGACGGGCCTTTATGCCAACCCTACCGAGATGACGCTGACACGAACGATTTCTGAGGAGCAGCGGGCGTCGTCCGACGCGCGCACCTGGCTCCTGCAAGCCTATTATATTAGCAATAAACGATATATTAATGACTGAGATGCAGCTTTGACACAGGGAGGGAACACGTTCTCGTCGACGTTCCAACGCGTCCTGGAGCGCCGGAAACGCTATGCGGAGCAAACGCATGAGTGTCGGAGCAGCTCTCGAACAATTGCTGCGGTTGATTCATCGCCGAGCCATGAGATTAGCGGCGTTGCCGGAGGATGAAAGGGATTCGCACTACGATCTCATCCGCCTGTCATGTTGCGCGGCCGCCGAGCACATTGGGCAGAGTCCCGACAGGGCAGCCCTCACTGCAAACGATATGGTTGAGTTTGTTCGCGCGCTGGTCGGAATCATTGAGATGGGCGGTGGGCCAGATCATGGGCGAAGCACCGATCAGCGGCCGCCGGTACGACATTTTGGTGGCCAAGAGAATGGCCCCACGCGCATCTAACAAACGGGGACGAACGCCGTGGCGGCTCCGTGCGTTCCTTCTATGTCGAGCGCGCCACGAAGCATCTGCGCGCGATGTGCTGGTCCGCAACGCCGACCGCAAATCGACGCTCATGACCGACGAGTCGAACTTCTACACCTTCACTGGACAGGAGTTTGCCGACCACGCCACGGTCAAGCACACTGGCGGCGAATACGTTCGCTACGAAGCCGGCCGCATCGTCCACACCAACACAATTGAGAACGTGTTTTCAGTCTTCAAGCGCGGCATGGTTGGGGTCTATCAGCATTGCGGCGAGGCGCACTTGCACCGCTACCTTGCCGAGTTCGATTTCCGCTACAATCGCCACGCCAAGCTTGGCTTCACCGACCAGATGCGCGTTGACGCCATCATGGAAGGCATCGAAGGCAAGCGACTGACCTATCGAAGCGCTCACTAGAGCAAAGACCTTGCGCCAGAAGGCGCGCCGACTCCACAGAATGAGAAAGAAAGCGTAAGCGTTGTTTGGTCAAAGTTAAAAGGGGGGACCAAACATTATGCCTACTGACAGCGAACGCCGGATCGAAACAGCCTTAGATCAAATATCCGGGCAAATCGCGGCTCTTGCCGGCATCATATCGCAATTGCCAGACACGCAACGGCTAGACAGAGGACGAGCGAAAAGAGAAGCAAATAATTTCTTATCTTCGCCCAATGGGCGGCGTCACGCTGAGAAGCTAGAGCAGAATCTGATCACTCTGGCTCGTAACCTGCGGCGCTGAAGTAGTTTGTGCATTGCTCGGCGGTGAAGCG
>NZ_VFUX01000029.1:0-88886 GCF_006441275.1 Mesorhizobium sp. B2-4-17
CGGCGCACCGCCCTCGTTCGTGAGGCGTATATAGTCGCCGCCAACCAGAACTGTCAACACCACTCGACCAAGTTTTTGAACTTTTTGCGACAGAAATTTCGGGCTCGCATTGTCGATAGCCGGCTGCCCCAAGGGAACTGGGGATAATGCGGGGAGGCAGCCCCGAAGGAGCCCTATTGCCGCCGCATTGCCGTTCGACACCAAGGTCAACAAAAGAGGGCGTAGCACAGCCGTGCATGGCCTCTTTAAGAGCCTCGCATGGGAGCGCGCGACGCGCCTTATATATAAGAAGGCATGCCGGCCTTTTTGCAGAGGGCTCTGCAAGAGAAGTGCGAGAGGGGAATTCGACAGGGCCTGAGGCTTCGTTGACTTAACCTGCCGTGACAGGCAAATGTCATGGCCACAACAAAAGCGACAAGCCGTTCCGCCCGGGGAAGAAGCAGCCTTTCTGGATGCCAGACACGGAAGATGTCATAGCCGAACTCGGCAACGAGCCACCGCTAATTGCGGACGGCCGCAGCGGCCCGCCCGATCGGCGTGAGGTTTCCGCACGCTGGCTGTCGGGCACGTTCCTTACCGGCGTGACATCGAGCGTGCTGATGGGCGTGGCGCTGTTCGCCGCCCTTGACGGGCGCCAGCAGTTGGCGACCCCACCCGAGATCGCGGAACTGATCGGCCTTGCCAGCAACGGCGATTCAGGTGAGGTGGCCAAGACGACCAGGCTGGTGGCGCCGCGTCAGATTGCCAAGGCCAAGGACCGCCGCCGCATGGAAGTGTCGATGGTCACCAAGGTCGGCGACCGCGACGTCATCCACACCATGCCATTCGTGCAGATCAAGATGGCGCTCGCCGCGGGCCACACCACAAGCCGCCCCTACCCGCCTTTCGACCCGATGCAGGTGTTCGGCGATGACGGCGACGACACTCCGGTGCAGCAGGCGACGGCCTCCGCCGCCTCCGGCCAGATCTACGGCGCCAAGGTCGAAAGCGAGATGAGCCTGAAGACCGTCGATTTCCCCATCGAGACGGCCTCGTTCGACGAAAAGAGCGACCTGTCGGCCGACGAGGTGGAAAAAGTCGTGCGCGAAGCCGGTACTGACCTCAGCGACGGCGCCGTGCAGGTCGCTTCACTCCACTATGTCGACCCGCAACGATTCGGCGAAGCCTTTGCTGAGAGCATGGCCGGTTCCTATGACGTGAAAATCGTGCCGGAAAACGTCTCCGTGGCGCCGCGCGCCAATGTCGACGATCAGGCACCGGCTTTTGCCGAGGAAATCATCCCCTTCACCAAGGATCTCGACATCGCCGAGGCCTTCGCCGATTCCGGCTATACGGGGGAAGATGCCACCGGCATGGCCCAGGCGATCGCCAAGCTCTTGAACGCGCCGGCGCTCAAAGCCGGAACCGTGTTGCGCGTTGGTCTCGAGGTCCATGGCGATGCCGCCAAAGTCGTGCGCACCAGCATCTATGACAAAACCACGCACATCGTCACCATCGCGCTCGACGATCGTGGCCAGTATGTGCCGGCGCAGGAGCCCGAACCCAATCCCGAATTGCTGACCGCCTTTGATGATTCGGAGGGTCCGGTAGTGGTGCGCGGCAATCTGCCCAATGTCTATGACGGCATCTACCGCGCCGCCTATTCCTACGGCATGTCCAAGGCGATGACGCAACGGCTGATCAAGCTCTTGGCATCCGACGTCGACTTCCAGTCCCGCCTCAATCCCTCCGACCGCCTCGAAGTGCTGTTCTCGCAGCCCGACGGCGACGACCAGACCTCTGACGATTCCGAACTTCTCTACGTCTCGGCGACATTTGGCGGCACGACGCGCAACTTCTACCGCTTCCAGATGCAGGACGGCAGCACCGACTATTTCGACGAGGACGGCGCGAGCGCCCAGCAGTTCCTGCTGCGCAATCCCCTGCCTGCCGGAAAATTCCGCTCCGGCTTCGGCGCCCGCAAGCATCCGATCCTCGGCTATGTCCGCATGCACACCGGTGTCGACTGGGCAGCCCCGATCGGCACGCCGATCATCGCCGCCGGCAACGGTGTCGTCGAGAAGGTCGGCTGGGCCGGCGGTTACGGCAAACAGATCATCATCCGTCACGCCAATGGCTACGAGACGTCGTACAACCACCAGAGCGCCTTTGCCAAAGGCATCGAGCCGGGTGTACGCGTGCGCCAGGGCCAGACCATTGGCTATCTCGGCCAGACCGGCCTCGCCACCGGCCCGCATCTTCACTACGAGCTGATCGTCAACGGCACCAAGGTCGATCCGATGCGCGTCCGCCTGCCGGTCGGCAAGGTGCTTAAAGGCGACGACCTTGTCGCCTTCAAGCGCGAGCGCGAGCGCATCGACGATCTCTTGAAGCAGGAAGATGGCAATTCGCTGAAGGTTGCCAGCGCCAAGATCGAAGGCTGAGCCCTTCGCCTTTCAGTCCTGCCTGGTTTCTGCGCGCCGCGACCACGGCAGCGCTTCGCCGGGAATCGTTGTCCATGCGATGGCGGCTGAAAGCAGGCAAAGCAGCGCCGTCACCGAGGAGACAGCCGAAAAGGCTGCGTCACTGGCGGCAAGCCTTGCCGCATCGAGCGCCGGCGCCAAGCCAGCCGGTGCCAGCTCACCGAAGCCAGGCACGCTTGAAATCGCATTCCCATCCAGTGCCTTGGCGTAGACCCAAGCCGCCAGCGACCCCATCGCCGCCACCGCGATCAGGCCGCCAATGCGCGAGACGGCATTGTTGATGCCGGAAGCGGCCCCCGTGTCCTTGTCTTCCACCGCCGTCATGATCGCGGTCGAGAGCGGCGATACAACCAGCGCCATGCCGAGCCCCATCAGCGCCATCAGTGGAAATGTTCCGGTCCAGAAATGGTGGATGCCGGCATGGGTGAGCAAGGCAAGTCCGGCGAAGGCGAAGGCTACGACCAGACTGCCGCAGGCGATCGGGAAACGCGGTCCGATCCGGTCCGACAATTGCCCGACCGGTCCCGACAGAAGCGCGATCGATGCCGACAGCGGCAGGAAGATGAAGCCAACTTCGGCCGTGCTCAGACGCCAGCCGGCGATTATGAGCATCGGCAGGTAGAAAAGATTGGCCGACAGCGCGAAATAGAGGAAGAAGGTCGCCACATTGGCGCCAGCGAAAGCGCCGATGCGAAACAGGCTGAGGTCGATCATCGGCTCGCGTTGCCGCTGCTCGAACAGGATGAAGACGGCAAGCAGCACAGCGCCGGCGGCAATGCTCGGTCCCGCCATGTGGCCCCCGCCGCTGGCGCTCATCGAGGTCAGCCCATAGGCGAGCGCGCCGAAGGCCAGTGTCGCAAGCCCGCCGCCGCCCAGATCAAGGCTGCGTTTCTCAGTCGGCTCATCGGCCGGAATTTTGGCAAGCAGGAGATAGATCGAGATCAGGCCAAGCGGCAGGTTGACGGCGAAAATCGCCCGCCAGATGCCACCGCCGAAAGCCGAGAGCACCAGGCCGCCGAGTACTGGGCCGAGCGCGGTGGTCAGCGCGGAGGCCGCCGCCCAGATGCCGATCGCGCGGCCCCGCTCTTTTTTCGGATAGGCCTTGGCGATGATGGCGAGGCTGCCCGGCACCATGATCGCCGCGCCAATACCCTGGAGGGCGCGAAACGCGATCAGCACGATCGCGTTCGGCGCCAGCGCACAGGCAAGCGAGGCCGCGACGAACAGCGCAATGCCGGCCACGAAGGCGCGGCGCAGCCCGAACCGGTCGCCGGCGGCTCCGCCGGCAAGGATCAGCGCCGAGAGCGTCAACGCATAGGCATTGGAAATCCACTGTGCCGCGGCAAGGCTGGCACCGAGATCGACGCGGATCGCCGGCATGGCGATGGCCAGGATCGAGCCGTCGATGAAGCCGAGCGCCGAAGCCAGGATCGCCGCAACCAGCACGTATCGCCGCAGCGAAGGCGGACAGAAAGTTCCGTTCGTGACCGGACTGGTCAGCGGGATTGCGGCGGCTTTATCTGGTGAATGCATGACACATTGCTTAGACCGTCGGTGTTTCGGCAACAACCGGCCAGCGGCTCGCAGTCACTGAGCCCAGCCAACTGGGCAGGGTCGCGCCGCACCGGATGCAAACGGCGGCAGTCATGCTAAGTTCCGGAGAGCCGCAAGCGAGGAGAAGTCTATGAAGCGTCCACTCGAAGCATCAGCGGAGGGACGCGGCCGCATTGTCGGCATCACCGACGGCGTCTTCGCCATCGCGCTCACCCTGATCGTGCTCGAGATCAGGGTGCCGGCGCATGAGACGATCCATTCCGAGCATGATCTGCTCGCTGCGATCGCGGCATTAGCGCCGCGCTTTCTGACCTATGCCTTGAGTTTCCTGACGCTGACGATCTTCTGGTTCGGCCAGCAGGCCCAGCATGGGCTGATCGCCAAGTCCGACAGGCGGCTTGCCACGCTGAACCTCTGCTTTCTCGCCTTTGTTGCCGTTCTCGACCGACCTTCTGGACTTCCTCGAATTCAGGACCGCGGTGCTGGTCTACTGGCTCAACCTGCTGATGCTCGGCGTCACGCTGTTCGCCAGCTGGCATTACGCGGAGAAGAACGGCTTTGTCGCGGAAGGCGTCGACGCTGAAGCGAAGCGCACGGTCTATCTGCGTATCGCCAAGGCGCAGATCCTGTGGGCAATCGGCGCCGCACTCTGCCTGGTCACCCCATTGCTCAGCGTCGGCTTCATTCTGGTGGTGCAGCTGATCTATGCCGCCGCACTGCGCGGCTCATTGCTGCGCAAAGTCATCGGCTGAAGATCCCCCGACGAATTCCACGGTGACGCCTGGCGACACCAACTTGGCGAGCTCGCGCGCGTCCCAGTTCGTCAGGCGCACACAGCCATGGCTTTCGGTCTTGCCGATCTTCGATGGGTCCGGCGTGCCGTGGATGCCGTAGGTCGGTTTGTCCAAGGCGATCCAGACCGACCCGACAGGTCCGTTGGGGCCTGGCGGAATGGTGAGAATCTTGTCGTTCTGGCCCTGCTTGAAATTGATGTTCGGGTTATAGGTGTAGTTCGGGTCGAGCGCGACACGCGACACCGCGTGTATCCCGGTGGGCGACGGCGTGTCGGCCGAGCCGATGGTCGCGGGATAGGCTGCGACCAGCTTGCCGTCCGCATCGTAGGCGTACACTTCCTTCTTGGCTTTGTCGGCGACGATACGCGCGACCGGCGTTGACACCAGCTTGCCGAAATTGGCGACCTTGATGATCGTCCCGGGGCGATTGAAGTCGAGGCCCTTGTTGATCGACTTCAGATAGGTCTCATCCATGTGGAAGCGCTCGGCGAGCGCCTCGGTGACGGAGGTGTAGCCCATGCGGTCGAGCTTGGCCTTCTGGCTGTAGTCCTCCGGGATCGAGGCTACATAGGGGCCAGCCGCGTCTTCGGGGGTGATCGTGTAGGAAGCGAAAGCGTCGCCGCCGGTCTGGGCAAGGGCCGCCTGGATGCCGACCGCGTCGGTCGATTTCAGATTGCTACCGGTGATCTGGTTGTAGGCGGCCAAGGCCTTGTCGACGTTAGAGCCGAAGCGCCCGTCGATCACCCCCGGCGAAGCGCCGCCGCGGTCGAGCAGCACCTGCAGCGCCGCCACGTCCTGCCGCGCGCCGAGCGACAGCGACGGATCGATGGTGGCCTTGCCGCCAGTGTCCGGCGGCAGGGACGTCTGCGTTTCCGGATTTGCCGGCTGCAGTTCGGGCTGGCCCGGCTGGGCCGGTTCTATCGAGGCCTCATTGAGTGGCTGGCGTTTGATGGTCTGCGGTTTTGCCGGCTGCGGCGCCTCGGGATAAGTGTTGTCGTAGCTGCCGTCATCCTGCTGCGAAGGCGGATAGGCCTCAACCGAATTGTCGCCATAGGGGTCGGCCTCGTCCGCCGGTGGGGGGATGACCCGGCCTTCTTCTTCCAACTGCTTGCGGCGGAACCGCGCCATGTCTTGCGGATCGTCGAGATAGTAGCGGTCATCGTCGGCTGGGGCACGGCCCAACTCGCGCAGTCTTGTATCGCGGCGCAGCGCGCGCCGGTCGAGCCTCGTCTGCGGCGGCTGGATGGCGATCACCTTGCCCGTATCGGCGTCAACGATGACGCGATTACCCCTGGCGTCGTAGTAAATATCGAGATTGCCGTCCTGGGCGACAAGGATGCCACCGCCGCTGGCAGTGCGGCTAACCCTGGGTGCATTGTCCTGCGTCGGCGCTGCGAGCGCGCCGCAAGAAAGCATCCCGGCTGCGAGGGCCGAAAAGACGAAGATCGTGCGGAACATGGTGGCCAAAACTCTCCGGTCCGTAGATTGCCGTCGCCCGGCGTTGTCCCTGTGAGGCGAACCCCTTCGCCAGCAAACCAGCTATCCACAATATGGTTCCAACATGAACCGGGCATGAAGATGGCGGTTTTCCGGCACCCCTGGGAATATCAGCTAATGCATGTCGCCCAAAAATGACCTCGGTTTTGGGAGAACGACATGCATCAAAACAAAGAACCTAGCTAATGCGCGTCGCATGAATCCGTTTTCATGAGAAGCGCTTTAGCCTGCGCCAAGCCCCAACTCCTTGCGCGCCTGCTTCGTCAGCTTGAGCGCAACAAGGCGGTGGCTCTCGCGCAGATAGTCCTGCAACGCGTCATCATCCATGCTCTGGCTTGTCTGACGCTGGATCCATTTCATGCCGCGCGAGGCAAGATACGGCGCGGGCCGCAAGCCCGGCTGTTCCTTCAGCACGTCATAAGCAATGTCGGAGCATTTGAAGGTGACGAAGAGCTGCGCGCCTTCGTTCCAGCCACCAATGGCAAAGACCTTGGTCCCGACCTTCCAGACATGGGCGCCACCCCACTGCACGACATGGTTCGTGGCAGGCAGAGAGCCGCAGAAGTCGTTGTAATCGTCCAGCGTCATCCGCCCCCCATGCTTGCTGTGAAAAACGCCACGCGCCCAACGGGACGCGCGGCACTCTCAAACGCGACGCGCTTCAGATCCTTGTTTTTCATGCATGTCGTTGTCCCAAACCAAGGCCGGTTTAGGCGACACGCATCGGTCAGGCCGCCGCCTCGGTCGCGACGACAGTCGGCTTCGAGCGGAAATTCAGCCGGTCGGAACCGGCGGTCACCTTCACCGTCGAGCCATCGAGGATCTCGCCGAGCAGGATCTTTTCCGCCAGCGGGTCCTGCAGTTCCTTCTGCATCACCCGCTTCAGCGGCCGCGCGCCATAGGCCGGATCGTAGCCCTTGGCCGCAAGCCACTCGACTGCCTCGTGATCCAGCGACAGCGCGATCTTGCGATCGACAAGCAGGTTCTCCAGCCGTTTGAGCTGGATCTCGACGATGCGGTCCATGTCCTGACGGCGCAGCCGATGGAACAGGATCACCTCGTCGACGCGGTTGAGGAATTCCGGCCGGAAATGCGCCCTCACCACGCCCATCACCTCGTCGCGCACGGCGTCGACATCCTGGTCTTCGCCGAGATTGACCAGATATTCGGCGCCGAGGTTCGACGTCATGATGATCAGCGTGTTGCGGAAGTCGACGGTGCGGCCCTGGCCATCGGTCAGCCGGCCGTCGTCGAGCACCTGCAGCAGCACGTTGAACACATCCGGGTGCGCCTTCTCGATCTCGTCGAAGAGCACGACCTGATAGGGCCGGCGCCGCACCGCCTCGGTCAGCGCGCCGCCTTCCTCATAGCCGACATAGCCGGGAGGCGCGCCGATCAGCCGGGCGACCGAGTGCTTTTCCATGAATTCCGACATGTCGATGCGCACCAGGGCGCTCTCATCGTCGAACAGGAAGCTGGCCAATGCTTTGGTCAGTTCGGTCTTGCCGACGCCCGTCGGTCCGAGGAACATGAACGAGCCGATCGGCCGATTCGGATCCTGCAGGCCGGCACGGGCACGCCGCACCGCCTTGGAAACGGCCTGCACCGCCTCGCCCTGGCCGACGACGCGCTTGCCGATCTCGTCTTCCATGCGCAGCAGCTTGTCGCGCTCGCCTTGCAGCATCTTGTCAACGGGAATGCCGGTCCAGCGCGACACGATATGGGCGACGTGGTCGGGGGTGACCACTTCCTCGACCATGCCGGCCTTGCCGTCCTGGGCCTCAGCCTCCTTCAGCTTCTTTTCCAGTTCCGGAATCTTGCCATAGGCAAGCTCGCCTGCGCGCTGGAATTCACCCTTGCGCTGGGCAATGGCCAGTTCGTTGCGCGCCTCGTCGAGCTGCTTCTTCAGGTCGGCGGCAAGCCCGAGCTTCTGCTTCTCGGCCTGCCATTTGGCGGTAATCTCGGTCGATTCCTCCTCGAGACCGGCGAGTTCCTTTTCCAGGCGGGCAAGCCGATCCTTCGAGGCCTCGTCCTTCTCGACCTTCAGCGCCTCGCGCTCGATCTTGAGCTGCATGATGCGGCGGTCGATCTCGTCCAGCGCCTCGGGCTTGGAATCGACCTGCATCCTGAGCCGCGAGGCAGCCTCGTCGACCAGGTCGATCGCCTTGTCCGGCAGGAAACGATCGGCGATGTAGCGGTTGGACAGCGTCGCCGCCGCCACCAGCGCCGAGTCGGAGATGCGCACCTTGTGGTGCTGCTCGTATTTTTCCTTCAGACCGCGCAGGATCGAGACGGTGTCCTCCACCGTCGGCTCGTCGACAAAGACGGGCTGAAAACGGCGGGCCAGCGCCGGGTCCTTCTCGACGTGTTTTCTGTATTCATCGAGCGTGGTCGCGCCGACGCAGTGCAGTTCACCGCGCGCCAGGGCCGGCTTCAGGAGGTTGGACGCATCCATCGCGCCATCCGCCTTGCCGGCACCGACCAGCGTGTGCATCTCGTCGATGAACAGGATGATGCTGCCGTTGGCCGAAGTGACTTCCGAGAGCACGGCCTTCAGCCGCTCCTCGAACTCGCCGCGATATTTGGCGCCAGCGATCAGCGCGCCCATGTCGAGCGCCATCAACTGCTTGTCCTTCAGCGATTCCGGCACGTCGCCATTGACGATGCGCAGCGCCAGGCCTTCGGCGATGGCCGTCTTGCCGACGCCGGGCTCGCCGATCAGCACCGGATTGTTCTTGGTGCGGCGCGACAGCACCTGAATGGTGCGGCGGATTTCGTCATCACGGCCGATGACCGGATCGAGCTTGCCGGCACGGGCATCGGCTGTGAGGTCACGCGCGTATTTCTTCAGCGCATCATAGCCCTGCTCGGCGCTCGCCGAATCGGCGGTGCGGCCCTTGCGGAGATCGTTGATGACCTGGTTCAGCGCCTGCGCGGTGACGCCGGCCTTGGCCAGGATTTCGGCTGATTTGGCCGATTTTTCCATGGCAAGCGCCTGCAGCAGCCGCTCGACGGTGACGAAGCTGTCGCCGGCCTTCTTGGCCAGTTCCTCGGCGGTCGAGAACACCTTGGCCAGAGGCTGCGCCAGATAGAGCTGGCCATTACCGCCTTCCACCTTCGGCATCGCCTCGAGTGCCGCCTCGACACCGAGCTTGACGTCGCGGACATTGCCGCCGGCGCGCTCGATCAGCGATGCGGCTAGGCCCTCATCATCGTCGACGAGTACCTTCAAGATGTGTTCGGGGGTGAATTGCTGGTGATTGCGGGAGAGCGCCATGGTTTGCGCGGACTGGATAAAGCCGCGCACGCGCTCGGAGTATTTCTCAAGATTCATATCTGTCTCCTTCCGTCACCGACCCGCTTTGCGGCACCGGATCAGATTGCGGTGACGGACCCGCCCATTCGAGCCGGATCCTGTTCAGCCGAGATATGGTGCATAGGCCATGCTGTCTCAAGACGCCTTGATGTCGGTCAACGCATAATATTCCACAGGCGCAAAAAACGAAAACGGCGGAGATTTCTCCCCGCCGTTCAACGTCTTCAAGTGCTGCTCGATCAGTTGTCGATGTCTGAGATCACGGGCTCTGCGCTGCCGCCCTCGGCAGGGGCCGCGGCCACCTCGCCGGCATCCGCATTGCGGCCGCCGCCGTCTGCCTGGTCGGCAGTGGCGCGCGGGCGGCGCGGTCGCCGCGGGCGGCGGGCAGCGCCGCTCTCGGCCGCCGCCTCATTGAGCTCGGCCTGGGCGGCCAGACCGGCTGGCGAAAAATTCTCGAACAGCGGAGCCGGTTCGGTCGCCGCGACGGTTTCGGCCGGCGAAGCGGACTCTGCCTGCACCTCAGCCTGTCCCGGGGCCTCGTTGCGCTGCTGCTGGCCGCCTTGCTCGGCGGACGAAGCATAATCGCGCTGGCCGTTCTGGCCATAGCCGCCATTGGGGCGGCGATCGCGATGGCGGCCGCCATGGTTGCGTCCACTATTGTCACGGCCAGCATTGTCACGATTGTCGCGGCCGCTTTCCCGGTTGAGCGCGACCTCGGCCGGCATACCTTCGATCACTGGCTGCGGACCGGCGCCATGGTTGATCACCGGAACTTGCGGATCGGAAATGGTGTTGCCGCCGCTGCTTGCTCCGCTGTTGCCGGCCCCGACGTTGCCCGCATTGTCGAACTCGTCGCGGTCCTCGTCGCCATCATCGTCGAAGTCGTCGCGGTTCTGCTGGACGTTCTGGATCGGCATCTGCGCTTGCGCGGCGGCAATGATTCGATTGTAGTGTTCGGCGTGCTGGAGATAGTTCTCCGCCATGACCCGGTCGCCGGAGCTTTGCGCATCACGGGCAAGGGTGGCATATTTTTCGGCGATCTGCTGAGCCGATCCACGGATCTTCACGTCCGGGCCGTTGCTCTCGTAATTGCGCGTCAGCGGATTCGGGCCTTTGCGGTTGTTGTTATTGTTGTTGCCACCGCCGCCGCCATTGTTGTTGCGACCGCGCATGCGCCTGTTCTGCTGTTGTGGCCTCATTCGACTCTCTTCATCTTGAAATTTTCGAAAACTCGTTACGAACGGAGGCGCTCATGCAGCCAGCCGTTTCGTTTCTTCACCGGCGTTCGCCCGCATCGATTGCGTTGGCGCCACGTGCCATCCCGTTCCGGTTACATCACTTGCCGGACGATTCCCGCACGAAGCTTGGGCGTCGTTTGCGCAAGAAGGCAGCTATTTCCAAGGAAACCGAATCGCTAAGAGCACTGCCTGCTTCGTCTCATCCGGTTGAGGCGACCCTAGCCGCATTCCCCGGCATTGCCAAGCGGTTTTTTCGCACTGCGTCAAGGCTTTCCCCGTTGAAAGACAAGAACCCTGTCGTTTCCGCCGAGATCGCCGAACACCTCACCGGCGGCATAGCCGGCTACGCTAAATATGTCGTTGACCTCGTTGCGTTGCGTGTGGCCGATCTCGACCGCTATCACGCCTTCGGCTTCCAGAAATCTTGCCGCCTCGGCGGCGATGATCCTGTAGGGGGTAAACCCATCCGCACCGCCGTCAAGTGCCAGGCGCGGATCGAAATCGCGAACTTCGTTCTGCAGATTTCCAATATCCTCCGACCGTATATAGGGAGGGTTTGCGGCAATTACATGGTATCGGCCGGAAACTTTTTCGAACCAGTCCGACTGCAGTGCCGTGAACCGGCCGCCGAGCCCCAATTGCCCGGCATTGCGGGTCGCTGTCGCCAGCGCGCCTGCGGAAATGTCGACGCCGATGGCGGTCGCGGCCGGCACCGTGCTCAGCAGCGCCAGGGCGATCGCGCCCGTCCCGGTGCCGAGGTCGAGGATGCGGCATGTGCCCTCCCGTGCGGCCGTTGCCTTGACGAAGGGCAGCACCGCCTCCACCAGCGTCTCGGTGTCCGGCCGCGGCTCCAGCGTTTCCGACGATAGCGATAGGCGCAGACCGTAGAATTCACGATAGCCGAGGATGCGATGCACCGGTTCGCCACCGGTTCGCCGTTTCAGCGCGGCCTCGATTTCGGCGATGGCGCCCCCGTCGACCTTGCGCCCGGGTTCGGCAATGGCCTGTGTACGCGTCGTGCCGGAATAATGTTCGACGATCAGCCGCGCATCGAGCGCCGGATCGTCGATCATGGCCGCCGCAAGCCTGGCCCGCGCCTCCCGCAGCAGCGGCCCCAGTGCCTCGGGCAGAGGGTCAGCCATCGAGGCCTATATCGGCCAGCAGCTTTGACTGGTGATCGGCGATCAGTGCGTCGACGATTTCATCGAGTTCGCCCATCATCACCCGGTCGAGCTTGTAAAGCGTCAGATTGATGCGGTGGTCGGTGACGCGGCCTTGCGGAAAATTGTAGGTGCGGATGCGCTCGGAGCGATCACCGGAGCCGACCTGCGACTTGCGCGATTCGGAACGCTCCTCGTCAGCCTTGCCGCGCTCCAGATCATAGAGCCTGGCCCGCAGGATCTGCATGGCCTTCGCCCGGTTCTGGTGCTGCGACTTCTCCGCCTGCACCACCATGATGCCAGTCGGCAAATGCGTGATGCGGACCGCCGAATCGGTGGTGTTGACGTGCTGCCCGCCGGAACCCGAGGCTCGCATCGTGTCGATACGGATGTCCTCGGCGCGGATCTCGATGTCGACCTCTTCCGCTTCCGGCAGCACGGCAACGGTGGCGGCCGAAGTGTGGATGCGGCCGCCAGCCTCGGTTGCCGGCACGCGCTGCACGCGATGCACACCGGATTCGAACTTCAGATGGGCAAACACGCCCTTGCCGGACACGGTGGCGATGATTTCCTTGAAACCGCCGGCATCGCCGTCGCTGGCCGACACTGTTTCGAACCGCCAGCCGCGTTCGGCGGCATAGCGCTCATACATGCGAAACAGGTCGCCCGCGAAGAGTGCCGCCTCGTCACCGCCGGTGCCGGCGCGAATTTCAAGGATCGCGTTCTTGTCGTCGGCGGCATCCTTGGGCAGGAGCAGGATCTGGATGTCCTTCTGCAGTCCTTCGATACGCTCCTCGACGCCGGGCAGGTCGGCTTCGGCGAGAGCCCGCATCTCGGCGTCGGTGCCTTTGTCGGCGAGCATCGCTTCGAGGTCGGCCTGCTCGTGCTCGGCCGAGCGCAGCGCCCGAACCTTGGCCACCATGTCCTGAAGCTCGGCATATTCCGACGCCATCTTCACATAGGCATCCGGCGCCGGGCCGGCCGACATCTGCGCTTCGAGCATCTCGAAACGCTTGACGACTTGATCCATGCGGTCGCGGGGCAGGTTGATCATGACAAATGCTACAGCGGAATGGAGCGGTCGTCGGCAAAGGCCTGCAGCAACGCCCGCATCGGCAGCCCCTGCGCCGGCGCCATCAGATTGTCATCGAAGAAGGCTTCCAGCTCATCCAGCGGCAGTTCCGTCAACATGGCTTTGACCGGGCCGATCGAGGCCGGCGACATCGAGATCGAACGGAAGCCGAGACCGATCAGCGCCATTGCCGAGATCGGCTTGCCGGCGAGTTCGCCGCACAGCGTCACCGGCGTGCGGTTGCGGGCGCCGGCGTCGGCGATCTGCTTGAGCACACGCAGGAACGGCGCCGACAGCGTATCGAAGCGGTTCGCCAATTGCGTGTTGCCACGGTCGACCGCCATGACGAACTGGAACAGATCGTTCGAACCGACCGAGACGAAGTCGACGGCTTTCATCAATTCGTCGAGCTGGAACAGGAGCGACGGCACTTCCAGCATGGCGCCCAGCTTGAGGCTGGTCGGGAGGTGGTGGGCGAAGCGTGAGAGATGCCGCACCTCGCGATCGATGATCTCGCGCGCCTGGGCGATCTCGCCAAGCTCGGTCACCATCGGCAGCATCAGCTTGAGTTCACGCCCACCGCTGGCCTTGAGCAGGGCGCGGATCTGGGTCCTAAGCAGACCCGGACGGTCGAGCGTCAGCCTAATCGCCCGCCAGCCGAGCGCCGGGTTCTCTTCCTGGATGGTGCCCTTGAAGTAGGGCAGCACCTTGTCGCCGCCGATATCGATGGTGCGGAAAGTTACCGGCTTGCCGCGCGCGGCCTCGAGCACGTCGCGATAGAGTTTCTCCTGCGCTTCGGCGCGCGGAAAGGTCGAGGCGACCATGAACTGCAATTCGGTGCGGAACAGGCCGATGCCGGCCGCGCCCGCCTCGGCCAGCTGCGGCAGATCGACGGCGAGCCCGGCATTCATCAGCAGGTCGACCTGGACGCCGTCCCTGGTCATCGACGGCTTCTTGCGCAGCTCGCGGTAGACTTCCTGCCGGCGTGCCCTGAACCGCACCTTTTCGGCATAGGCTGCCTCGAGATCGGACTGCGGCCGCAGATGGATCGCGCCTTCCTCGCCGTCGACGATGATGGCATCGCCGTTTTCCGCCATTGAAACCGCGCCCTTCATCTGGCCGGCGACCGGAATGCCCATGGCGCGCGCGACGATGACGACGTGGCTGGTGGCCGCGCCATCCTCGAGCACCAGTCCACGCAATTTGTCCCGGGGATAGTCGAGCAGCTCGGCGGCGCCCATGGAGCGGGCGACGATGATGGCATCCTTCGGCAGCGATGCCGCGACATCCTCCGGCCCGCGTCCCATCAGCTGGCGCAGCAGCCGGTTGGCAAGATCGTCGAAATCGCTCATCCGCTCGCGCAGATAGGGATCGGTCATGTGCAGCATGCGGGCGCGCATGTCGCTCTGCACCTTTTCCACCGCCGCTTCCGCCGTCAGGCCGTTGCGGATCGCCTCTTCCAGGCGCCGCACCCAGCCACGGTCGTTGGCGAACATGCGGTAGGCTTCCAGCACCTGACGATGCTCGCCCTCGAAAGCGACGTCGCGGCGCTCCAGCATGTCGTCGATGGATAGCCGCAGCGAGCCGAGCGAGCTTTCCAGCCGCCGGACCTCTTCCTCGCTGTCCTCGTTGAACAGGTTGGTGACGACGATGCGCGGCTCGTGCAGCACGACATGGCCAAGCCCGACGCCGTCGTTGAAGGACAGCCCGGTGAAGCTCACCGGGCGGCGCAGGTCGAGTTCGAGACCTGGCCGGGTCAGCCGCGCCAGATCACCGGTGGCGATCATCTCGGCGATCACCATGGCGGTCGTTTCCAGCGCCTCGACCTCGTCGTCGCGGTAGTGGCGCATGGTCTTGTTCTGGACAACCAGGACGCCCAGCGTGCGCCCTGCCCGCAGCACCGGCACACCAAGGAAGGAGTTGTAGATCTCTTCCCCGGTCTCTGGCAGGTAGGCGAAGGCCGGGTGCTCCTGCGCGTTGGAAAGGTTGAGCGGCCGCGCGCTGGCGGCGATCGTGCCGACCAGGCCCTGCCCCAGCCTCAGTTGCGCCAGGTGGACGGCGTTGGGATTCAGACCTTCGGTGGCATAGAGCTCGAGCACCGAATCGGCGCGCAGCACATAGAGCGAGCACACTTCGGCGACCATGTTGGAGGCGATATCGCGCACGATCCGGTCAAGCCGCTCCTGCGGCTCCAGCGGCTCTTGCATGAGCTCGCGGAGCCGTTTCAGCAGAACGCGCGGGCCAACGGCCGTCTCACGCATCGCGGCTTCTTCTCCAATGAAACACTTGCCGGCGCAGTTTCCGCCGCTGCCGGCACGCGCGCAACAACTGATTCAGTCTTACAACTGCTTATCCAGACCGTAGACGGAATGCAAAGTGCGAACAGCAAGTTCCGTGTACGGACCGTCGATCAGTATCGAAATCTTGATCTCGGAGGTGGTGATGGCGCGAATGTTGATCGCCTTGTCCGCCAGCGCCTTGAAGGCGGTGGCCGCGACGCCGGCGTGGCTCCTCATGCCGATGCCGATGACCGACACCTTCGACATGCCGGCTTCCGACTGCACGACATCGTAGCCGACCTCGGCTTTCATCCGATCGAGCACGGCAAGCGCCTTGTCGACGTCTCCGGACGGCACCGTGAAAGTCATGTCGGTGAACTTGCCGTCCTCGGAAATGTTCTGGACGATCATGTCGACATTGATGTTGGCCTCGGCCAGCGGCCCGAAGATGCCGGCGGCAACGCCGGGGCGGTCGCCGACGCGGCGCAGCGAAATCTGGGCCTCGTCCTTGGCGTAGGCAATTCCGGTGACGACCTGCTGTTCCACGATCTCTTCCTCGTCGCAAAT
The DNA here is from genome assembly GCF_006441275.1 of Mesorhizobium sp. B2-4-17. Taxonomy (NCBI): domain Bacteria; kingdom Pseudomonadati; phylum Pseudomonadota; class Alphaproteobacteria; order Hyphomicrobiales; family Phyllobacteriaceae; genus Mesorhizobium; species Mesorhizobium sp. B2-4-17. Next base: position 15,940 of record NZ_VFUX01000029.1, read on the forward strand.
GAGCGTTCCCGGAGGATTGAGCAAATCCCCCATTCCGGGCGCGTCGGGATCGTCGAAGGACGACCGCACGAAGGTACGCACCCTGTGCACCATGGCAAGTTCGACCGAACGCACCTGCAGCACCTTGGCGCCGAGCGAGGCCATTTCGAGCATTTCCTCGAACGATATCTTGCCCAGCCGCCGCGCCTTGGGCTCGATGCGCGGATCGGTGGTGTAGACCCCGTCGACATCGGTGTAGATGTCGCAGCGATCGGCCTTGACCGCCGCGGCTATGGCCACGGCACTGGTATCGGAACCGCCGCGGCCAAGCGTGGCGATGCGGTTGTCCGGCCCGATACCCTGGAAGCCGGCGATGACAGCAACCTGGCCCTCGCCGAAACGCTTGACCAGGAACGCGCCGTCGATGTCGAGGATGCGCGCCGCGCCATGCGCGTTGTCGGTTTTGATCGGGATCTGCCAGCCCTGCCAGGACCGCGCATGGATGCCCATGTTCTGCAGCGTGATCGCCAAAAGCCCGGCGGTGACCTGCTCGCCGGAAGCGACAACGGCATCGTATTCGCGTGCGTCGTGCATCGGCGAGGCCTCGCGCGTCCAGGCGACCAGTTCATTGGTCTTGCCGGCCATTGCCGAAACCACCACCGCCACCTCATGGCCGGCGTCGACCTCGCGTTTGACGTGACGCGCCACATTGCGGATGCGGGCGATGTCGGCGACGGAGGTTCCGCCGAATTTCATCACGATGCGCGCCATGGAAGCGAATTGCCTTTGACTGAAGCCGGACCCCAACCCAGAAAGCGGAATCCCGAAAAGCGGAAAGACACGTCCGGCTGCGCCGGCCGCTGAATGCGCGGCCTCCTTAGCCAAATGCTTTCGGTTTCGCAAGGCTGGACGCGGATTGCCGGCTTCAAGAAGACGGCATATTGCCTTGCAGGCTGCCGCCGCTTACCAAATGCTGCCCGCGGGAATTCCTTTTGGTTCGGCAGAACAGATGATTGCTCGTCTTCGACGTGCCATGCGATGGCAAACGTTTCCAATTGTCACCGGTTTCGCGGTGCTGGCGCTGATCGTCGGCTCCCGCGCCATGCTCGTCGAAAGCCAGAGGGCCAATCGTGCCGCCGCGCGCGCCACAATTGAGTATCAGCAATTGCTCTCCGGCCTGCTTTCGCTGGCGCAGGACGCCGAGAGCGGTCGGCGCGGCTATCTCTTGACCGGCGAGAGAGCCTATCTCGAACCCTACCGGAAGGCGGTCGATGCAATTCCGGGGCAGCTCTCCCGCATCGACGCCATGGCGGCTTCGGACAGCCCTTTCGTCCAGCAGATCAGTCATATCAAGGACGAGCTTTCGCGACAGCAGGCTGAACTGGCCGAAACCATCGCCCTGTACGACAAGGGCGACGCGGCCGGAGCGCTGCAAAGGTTCCGCAGCGGCCAGGGCAAGTCCGCCATGGACGAAATCCGGACCAACATGGATATGATCCGGCGCATCGACGCCGCCGACATCGCTGCGCGCGACGAGCACACGGACCGGGTCGAGGCGTGGCTGCGCATCGGTTCGCTGGCGGCGCTCACCGCGATCTTCCTGCTCGGCGCCTACACCATTCGCGAATCCCGCCGCCGCTTCCGCGAGGTCGCCACCGCTCAGGAAGAGCTCATGCGCAAGAACATCGAACTTGGCAACGAGATCCAGACGCGTGAAAAGGCCGAATCCCAAATACGCCAGATGCAGAAGATGGAGGCCGTGGGGCAGCTGACCGGCGGCATCGCCCATGATTTCAACAACATGCTGGCGGTGATCCTCAGTGCCATGAACCTTGCCCAGCGCAAGCTGAAGCGAGGCGAGAACGACATCGAGAAATTCATCGAGGCCGCGACGGATGCGGCCAGCCGCGCCGCCAACTTGACCTCGCGGCTGCTTGCCTTCTCCCGTCTGCAGCCGCTGGCGCCGCAGGTCGTCGATGCCAACCGGCTGGTGACTGGCATGTCCGACCTCCTGCGCCGGGCTCTGGGCGAGGGCATACGCATCGAAACGGTGCTGGCGGGTGGCCTGTGGAAAACTCACGCCGATCCCAGCCAGATCGAGAACGCGATCCTCAACCTGGCCGTCAACGCCCGCGATGCCATGGATAATGACGGCAAGTTGACCATAGAGACCGCCAACAGCTACCTCGACGAGGCCTATGCCTCGACGCATGCCGAAGTCGCTCCGGGCCAATATGTGATGATCGCGGTGACCGACACCGGTGCCGGCATGTCACCGGAGGTCATTGCCAAGGCCTTCGAACCCTTCTTCACCACCAAGCCAGTCAACAAAGGCACGGGACTGGGGCTGAGCCAGGTGTTCGGCTTCGTCAAACAGTCAGGCGGCCACGTCAATATCTACTCCGAACCGGGCGAAGGCACGACGATCACGATCTACCTGCCACGGTTCTTCGGCCCCGAGGAGCCGGCCGCGCCCGCTGAGCGTGGCAAGAGCGTCTCCAAGGTCACCGAGACAATCCTCGTGGTCGAGGATGACGCCCGCGTGCGAGCCGCCACAACGGACACCATGCGCGAACTCGGCTACACTGTCATCCAGGCCGGAAGCGGCCCGGAGGCTCTTCAGAAGCTGGCCGCGACGCCTGGCATCGCCCTGCTTTTCACGGATATCGTCATGCCGGTGATGAACGGTCGCAAGCTTGCCGAGGAAGCGGTCGCGCAACAGCCCGGGCTGAAAGTCATCTTCACCACCGGCTTCACCAGGAATGCCGTCGTCCACAACGGTGTGCTCGACCATGACGTGCATTTCCTGGCCAAGCCGTTCACCATCGAGCAACTGGCCGCGAAGCTGCGCGACGTGCTGGACACGAAGTAGGCGGGCCCTGACAGCAGGGAGAAAATGTTGCCTTGACATTCGAGGCCTCACGCCCGACTTCCTAGCGCATGACCCCGAAATCGACTTCGGTTTCGGAAAAGGATCATGCGCAGAATCAAAGTGCTACAGCGTCCTTTGCGCATCCGAAGGACGCGCGGCGCTGTAGTGTCGAGGAGACCAACCGATGCCAGAGCCCCGACGATCGACGATCGATGCCGGAGAAGTGGAACGCTTTTCCGCCCTTGCCGCCGAATGGTGGAACCCGAACGGCAAGTTTCGTCCGCTGCACAAATTCAATCCGGTCCGGCTGTCCTATATCCGCGACCAGATCGCGGCGCGCTTCGGCCGTGACCCGCGCGCGGCACGGCCGTTCGAAGGCCTGCGCATCCTCGACATCGGCTGCGGCGGCGGCCTTTTGTGCGAGCCGATGGCGCGGCTTGGCGCCGAAGTGGTGGGAGCGGATGCCTCGGAAACGAACATCGAAGTGGCAAAACTGCATGCCGCCGAAGGCAATGTGAGCGTCGACTATCGCGCCACGACGGCCGAGGACCTCGCCGACGCCGGCGAGACATTCGACGTCATCCTGAACATGGAAGTGGTTGAGCATGTCGCCGACATCGACCTGTTCGTCGCCAAATGCGGGCAGATGGTCCGGCCCGGCGGCATCATGTTCGTGGCCACCATCAACCGTACGCTGAAGGCGCTGGGGCTGGCCATCATCGGCGCTGAGTACGTGCTGCGCTGGCTGCCACGCGGCACCCACCAATTCGGCAAGCTGGTGCGCCCGGAAGAACTGGAAAAGGCGCTTGGCGGCGCCGGCCTGACTGTCATCGACCGCACCGGCGTCACCTACAACCCGCTTGCCGACCGCTGGTCGCGATCGAAGGACATGGACGTCAACTACATGGTGCTGGCGGAAAAGGGATCGGTCTGATCCTGTCTCTCGATTCGGCATCGAGCGGACGGGAGCCGCCTCGCCAGTATGGCGGCAAGGGTGAAGACGTTTAGGCGGCCTGGCCCTGCGCTCTCATGCTGGTCTGGCTCTGCGCCCTGGTGGTGATGAACACGCCGGCGGTGATGATGACGGCGCCGGCCCAGGTCAGCAGCTGGTAGTGCTCGCCAAGGAAGACCGTGCCGGCAAACAGCCCGACCGCGGCCGCCACATAGCCGATCTGGCTGAGATAGACCGGGCCGCCGACGGCCTGTAGCCGGAAGAAGAAGGCGAACATCGCCGATGCGGATGCGACTTGCGCGACGACCACCAGCGGCACACCGCCGAGCGGGGCGAAAGCCCTGAAGCCGAACAGAGCGAGAATGCCGGCGAGCAATAGCGTCGCCGACGCCAGATGGCTGCCGACGGCAAGCTCGATCGGGCCGGTGCCTTCCGGCCAGTCGACGGTGCGGTAGATGTTGCCGGCGGCGAGGCTGATCGGAATGAGCAGCCCGACGGCCACCCAGAAATAGTCGGCCGGCTGGCCGGCCTCGCCGCGCGTAAGAGCCACCATCACCGCACCGATGAAGCCGACGGCAATGCCTGATATGCCGAGCATATTGGGGCGCCGGACACCGAGCAGGATCGAGAACACCAGCGTGACGACGGGCGAAAGCGTGAACATGATGCCCGTATAGCCGGCGCCGAGATGCGGGATGGCTGAAAACATCAGGAGATTGGGAAACGCGTAGGACACCGCCGCAGTGACGAAGAAATAGCGCAGCTTGTGCGCCGTCAGCCGGATCTTTTGCCTGCTGAGCAGCAATGCGCACAAAAGCACGCCGCCGGCGCCGAGCGAAATGATGAAGGCCCAGACCATGGCCGGCACGCCGGCCGCCGTGGCGAGCTTGCCGAAGGGCAATGTCAGGCCAAGCAGGCCGCCGGTGACCACCAGCAGGCCGAGCGCCGAATCCCAGAGAAATTTCATCGGACGGTCCCGTCGTTGATGGCAGCGCTTGGCCGCCGGGATATCTTGCGATAAGATAATGAAAAGATTCTTAGCGTCAAGATATTTGATGGTGAGATATATGGATAGAGCAGCGAAGGCCATCGAACAGTGGCGGCGGGAACGGCCGGATCTCGACGTGTCGCCGATGGGTGTGATCGGCCGGCTGAACGAGGCGTCCTCGCTGATCGCGCGTGACCGCCTTGCGCCGGTTTTTGCCCGCTTCGGACTCCAATCGGGGGAATTTGATGTGCTCGCGACGCTGCGCCGCTCCGGCCAGCCTTATACGCTGACCCCAACCGAACTCTATGAGGCGACGATGGTGACCTCCGGTGCCATGACCGCCAGGCTCGACCGGCTGGAGAAGGCCGGACTGATCCAGCGCGCGCCGCACCCCAGCGACCGGCGCGGGGTTGTTGTTCAATTGACTGAAAAAGGTCTCGCGCTGATCGACGAGGCTGTCACCGCCCATGTGGCCAATGAACACGAGATTCTTTCGGGCCTGACGAAGGCCGAGCAGGAGACGCTTTCGAGCCTGCTCGAGAAGCTGATCGGCAACGTGAGTTGATCATTCAGTTGCGATCGTCCGGAAATACCGGGATCGGCATGAAATCGACGCCGTCCTCGGCCAGGCTCTTGGCCTCTTCCAGCGTCGCTTCACCATAGATGCCGCGCGGGTCGGTCTCGCCAAAGTGGATTTTTCGCGCTTCCTCGGCGAACTTGTCGCCGACATAGTCGGCATTCTCGCGCACCTTCTCGGCCATCGCCTTCAGTTGCGCCACGGCCTGCTTCTGCGCCTCGCCCATGGCCAGCGCAATGGTTTCCTGCTTGCGGGCGGTCGAGACGGCGGGCGCCATCAGGGCCTTCTGCACCTTGTGCGAGCCGCAGCTGGGACAATCGACAAAACCGCGCTTCTTCTGGGTGTCGAAATCGTTATTGCTGCGAAACCAGCCCTCGAACTCGTGCTCGTTTTCGCAGATGAGGGAAAAGCGGATCAAGAGGCGGCACCCCTGAGACGCGGCGCCTCCATTGCGCCGGCGTTGATGGTGAAATCCCGCGCATTTCTGAGGTTCGGGATCTTCTTGCGCGCCGCAAGCGACCGCGCCGGGTCGATCTCGGCGACGATCACATCAGGCTCGTCATGCGCGGCTTCCGCCAGGATGCGCCCCCACGGATCGACGATCAGCGAATGGCCATAAGTCTCGCGGCCGTCCTCGTGCAGGCCGCCTTGCGCGGCGGCGACGACAAAGGCGCCGTTCTCGATGGCGCGGGCCCTCAGCAGCACGTGCCAGTGTGCCTCGCCCGTCTGACGGGTAAAGGCCGCGGGCACGGTCAAAAGGTCGGCGCCCGCCATCGCCTCGGCACGGAACAGCTGCGGAAACCGCAGATCGTAGCAAACCGCAAAACCCAATTTCGCGCCCGCGATCTCGGTCACGACGGCCTCGGTGCCTGGTTCATAGGAGGCGGATTCGCGCCAGCTCTCGCCATTGTCGAGATCGACGTCGAACATGTGGATCTTGTCATAGGTGGCAAGCGTGGTGCCGTCCGGGCCAAACAACAGCGCCCGGTTGGCGAGCTTGCCGTCGGCGCGCAGGATGGCGGTCGAGCCGATATGCAGGTAGACGCCGAGTTCGCGCGCCAGTCCGCGCGCGGTCGCGACGACGATGTCTTTGTCCTCAGAGGTAAAGGAGGCGGCACGCGCTTCCTTGTCGCGGATCAGCGCCCCGGTCATTTCAGGCGTCTGGATGTAGGTGGCATTTTGCGCCGCCGCTTCACGCACCAACCGTTCGAGATCGACCGCATTGCGCTCAGGACTTTCGCCTGAGCGCATCTGGATCGCCGCGGCCTTGAAAACATCCATGATCATACCCTCAAATCGTCGTGCCGTTGGCGAGCAGTTTGTCCAGCCGGCCTTCGGCCTCCAGATCATGGAGGTCGTCGCAGCCGCCGACATGCCTGTCGCCGATGAAAATCTGCGGAAAGGTCGTACGCCCATGAGCGCGCGAAATCATCTCCTGGCGCAGTTCCGGCGAAAACGAGGCGTCATGCTCAGTATAGGCGACGCCCTTGCGCTCCAGCAGCCGCTTGGCTGCCGTGCAGTAGCCGCACATCATGCGGGTGTAGATGGTGACATCGGCCATGGCGTTTCCGTTCTCTGTTGCCGACTTATATAGTCACGGACTCATCCGCCCGGAAGTCCCCCGGCAGCACGCGGGCAAAGGTCAGCACGTCGACGGCGGCCGCACCTCCTCTTTTCAGCGCCTTGGTGGCGGCACGCACGGTGGCACCCGTGGTGTAGACATCATCGATCAGAAGCACCCTGCGGCCGGTAATCTCGATTTCCGCTTCCGCCGGCACACGAAACGCGGTCTGCACATTCTCCTCGCGTTCCTGTCGCTCCAGCCCGACCTGCTGGCGGGTGAGTTTCACGCGCCGCATGGCGGAGGGCGCGAAGGACAGCCCGCTGAGTTCGCAAACCGCGCGCCCCAATTCCGCCGACTGGTTGAAACGCCGCCTGAAAAAGCGCCGCCAGTGTAGCGGCACCGGAACAACCACATCGGCCTCGGCAATGAGATCGGCGCCCGCGCGCACCATCCAGCGCGCCATCCAAGGCGCGAGATCGGTACGGTCCTGGTATTTCAGGCCTTGCACCATCTGACGAGCCACGCCCGAATAGGCGACGGCCGCCCGTGCTCGCTCGAAGGGCGGTGGATCGGCGATCGCCTCGGCCGACAGAAAGCCCTCGCCCATATGGTGGATGAATGGCGTGCCCATCACCGGGCACCAGGGCCGTTCCAGCAGCCTGAGCTTCGGCCAGCAGGCGCCGCACAGTACGCCGGGCTGCGAGACATGCCGGCGGCAGCCGGCGCAGACGGGCGGAAACAGGATGCGCGACGGCCAGCCGAGAGCCGATCGGGCCAGGCTCCTGATGTCGATGGACTTGATCTTGGACATCGGATCGGCCACCTGCATGCCATTATACCAACTAGATCAGTGCATACCAACTAGATCAGTGCCCAACCATATCAGGGCAGGGACAAACAAGGATCCGCCCCTTGCAGCCTATAATGGATACCTCACTATGGCTGGCGCATAAGCGGCGCGCGCTTGCTCATCCTGTCGACGGCGCCGATTTCCTGATGAACCGTGCCGCCGAGGACCTTGCCGACCGGTTGGGTGCGGTCGAACGCCGGTTCGGCAAGGCGGCGGTGCTGTTTTGCCAGACGCCGGCGGCAGCCGACGTTCTAGCCGCGAGCGGCAAGGTTGGGGACATCGTCCGCGTCGAGACAGACGCCGCCTTCCTCATCGGCAGTGTCGGCTTGATCGCGCCCCTGGAGACCGTGCCGTTCGAACCGCAAAGTCTCGATCTGGCCGTGTCGCTTCTGTCCTTGCAGGCGATGAACGACATCCCCGGCATGCTGATCCAGATCCGCCGCGCGCTGCGGCCGGATGGGCTTTTCCTCGGTGCCTTTGCCGGTGCAGGTACGCTCGGCGAGCTGCGCGAAAGCCTGCTTGCGGCCGAGACCGAGCTTTACGGCGGTGCCAGCCCGCGCGTCATCCCGTTCACCGATGTGCGCGACGCCGGTGCGCTGCTGCAGCGCGCCGGTCTCGCCCTGCCGGTCGCCGACGTCGAGACGGTGACGGTGCGCTATGCCAACCTGTTTGCCCTGATGGCCGATCTGCGCGCCATGGGCGAAACCAGCGCACTGGCCGATCGCAGCCGGCGACCGGGCCTTCGCAGGCTGTTTGCCCGCGCCGCGGAAATCTACGCCGAGCGTTTTTCCGACCCCGACGGTCGGATCCGGGCAAGTTTCTCGATGGTCTGGATGTCCGGCTGGGCACCCGATGCGTCACAGCCAAAACCGCTGAAGCCTGGTTCAGCCAAGGTCTCGCTGAAGGCTGTGCTGGAAGGACCTGAAGGGCATTGATCTGTCCGCCGCGCGGACAGCCAGGGTCAAGGCGCGAAGGCGTTCGCAAGCCGGCTGGTGTTGTCGCTGAACAGCCAGGTAATCGAGTTGAAGACCTGGCCGATGCCGCCGATGATGGTCAGGGACAGCACGGTGACGATCAGGGCGTATTCGACGGCGGTGGCGCCGGTGTCGTCCTTCAGAAAACGCAGCAGCACTGTTTTCATGGCCTCGATCCCCGTTGCCAGGACCTTACCGCCGATCTGTTAAGAAAGGTTAATAGCAAAGGCTTAACAGGCGGTGAAACAGCCGCTCCCGTGAAAATGTCTTAACCATCTCAACAGTCGCCGCTGGTCTTGCCGTCCGACCCGATGATGCAGACCGAACCGGGCTCCGGCTGCAGCACGCTGCGGCGCACCGTATAGGTGCTGCGATGGCTGATCGAACCGGTGGCCGTCATGTCGAGACCGGGAAAACCGTCGCGAGCCGACTGCGAGCGCGTCTGACTGTCGAGGAAAGGCGTCGCGATCAGCGCCAGCGCCACCGCGGCCGATCCGAACAGCAACGTGACGCGCAAGATGCCCATCCCGGCATCGGCGGCACGGAAGCCGCGGTCGGGCCGGATCGAATCCCAATCCCTGTCCAGGCTCATGCTATCGCTCCCTGCGATTCGGCGGCGACCGCGACAAATACGGCCATGCATCAATTTTTCATGATGAGATAAATCTTCCATTAACGCCGGCTGACATGGACCGTGGTACCGATCAGTTCACCGATCCTCAGAGGAGATCGATGAGGAACGGAATCAGCGGCGCGTCGGCCGGCGGCATCGGGTAGTCGCGCATCTGCTTTGGCCGCACCCATTTCAGTGCCTGCCCTTCCCTGGGCTGGGCGATGCCGCGGAAGCGGCGGCAGACAAACAGCGGCATCAGGAGATGGAAGTCGTCATAGGAATGGCTGGCGAAGGTGAGCGGCGCCAGACACGGGATCTCGGTCTCGATGCCGATCTCCTCATGCAGTTCGCGGATGATGCATTGTTCCGGCGTCTCGCCGGGCTCGACCTTGCCGCCGGGAAACTCCCACAGGCCGGCAAGCTGCTTGCCTTGCGGCCGCTGCGCCAAAAGCACGCGACCGTCGGTGTCGACCAGAGCACAGGCAGCAACCAGGAGCAGGCGCTTGCCGGGATCGACCAGATCATTCATGGCCGGGCGGCCGGCGGTAGTGATAGCGATAGACTTCCTCGAAGCCGAGCGTGCGGTAGAGCGCCAGCGCCGGCGCATTGCCCGCCTCGACCTGCAGCCACGCTTCCCGCGCGCCGCGCAGCCGTGCCCATTTCAGCGCCGACAGGATCAAGTTGCGGCCGTGCCCCTTGTTGCGCGCCGACTTGTCGGTGGCGACCTCGAACAGTCCGGCGAGATCGCCATCATGCACGCAGATCAGCGTCGCCAGCGGCTCCGCTTCATCCTCGAGGGCGAACAGCCCGGCCTTCGGCTGGATGGCGCCGATGATCTCCGACAGGCCAGGCCGCAGCGAAACGTCGGAGCCGCTGACCTTGAGCGACGCGCCGATGAAGCGGCTGATGTCCTTGAGCGGAATCTGATCCATGGCGGCGTCGAGATGGGCATCAGCCAGCGACAGCCGCATGACCAGCGATTCGTCGAACCGGCTCCAGCCCTCCTTGTCGAGATGGCTGGCCAGATCGGGACCCGACAGTGGCGACATGCGGAACGTCAGCGGCCGGCCATAGGCATCGAAGCGGCGGCTGGCGCGGCCGATGCGGTCTGCGATGTGCTGGGTGTCGCCGGGATCGAGCGGATTGACCGAATTCAGCCGCTTGGCCGGGTGGCCGGCGGTCAGCCGCACCACCCAGGTGCCGTCATAGTGGACGGCGGCCGCCGGCCACGCGCGAAAGCCGGCCGCTTCGTAGCGGCGCACGGTTGCGAGCATGCTTGCCGGATGGCGCGAGACCAAGGCGATCAGCTCCGGTAGTCGCCGTTGATGGCGACATATTCCTTGGTGAGATCGCAGGTCCACACCGTCGCCTTGCCGCGGCCGATGCCGATGTCGGCGCGGATGCGGATATCGTCGCGCTTCATGTAGGCCGAGGTCTTTTCTTCCGAATAGGCCGGGTCGCGCTCGCCCTCATGGGCCAGCCGGTTGTCGCCGAACCAGATCGACAGCCGGTCGCGGTCGGCGGGCTCGCCGGCCTTGCCGACGGCCATGACGACGCGGCCCCAATTGGCATCCTCGCCGGCAACCGCGGTCTTGACCAGCGGCGAATTGGCGATCGACAGCGCGATCCGCTTGGCCGAGCGGGCCGATTTCGCGCCGGTGACGGTAACTTCGACCTGCTTGCGCGCGCCCTCGCCGTCGCGCACCACCTGCAGCGCCAGCGACTTCAGCACCTTGCCGAGCGCCCGACGGAACGCGCCGAGCCGGGCATCCCTAGGGTCGGTGATCTCTGGCGCGCCGCGCTTCGCGGCCTTGCCGGTGGCAAAGAGCAGCAGCGTGTCGCTGGTCGACGTATCGCTGTCGACGGTCACCGCATTGAAGGTCTTGGCCGTGCCGCGCGATAACAGATCCTGCAGCACCGGTGCGGCGATCGGCGCGTCGGTCGCGATGAAGGAAAGCATCGTCGCCATGTCAGGCGCGATCATGCCGGCCCCCTTGGAAATGCCGTTGATGATGACGTCGGTGTCGCCGAGCTTGACCGTCTGCGTCGCCACCTTCAGATAGGTGTCCGTGGTCATGATGGCCTTTGCCGCCTCGGTCCACAGGTCCGGCTTGCCGTCGCTGACCAACCCGGCGAGCAGATGACTGAACTTGGTTGTGTCGAGCGGCTCGCCGATAACACCGGTCGAGGCCAGGAAAACCTCGCCCGCCGTGCAGCCGGCCGCCTTGGCCGCCGCCTCGCCGGTCAGCGCGGTGGATTCGCGGCCCTTCTTGCCTGTGAAGGCGTTGGCATTGCCGGAATTGACGACCAGCACCCGGGCCTTGCCGGCGCCAAGGTTCTGCCGGCAGAAATCGACCGGTGCCGAGGGGCATTTCGACTTCGTGAACACGCCGGCGACCGTGGTGCCCGCGTCGAAGACCATCGCCAGAAGATCGGTGCGGTTCTTGTACTTTATCCCTGCTTCGGCGGTGGCGATGCGCACCCCTTCGACGACAGGCATCTTGGGGTATTTCTTCGGCGCAAGCGGTGAAATCGTGGTGGACATGGCAACCTCGGGCGGGAAAATCGCAAGGGGAAGGCCGGTTTGCCCGATACGGCGCGCCGGCGCAAGGGCGTTTTCGCCACGCCTGCGGGGCGGGAAACCCGCTCCATTCACGACCGATGAGGGATGGCGCATCGTGCCGGAGACATCGCAGGCGATGTGAGGACCGGCGTCCTGATCACGGACGCGCTCTCACGCTAAAAAACGGGTCGTTTCGTTTCATCGCCGGATCACTTATCATCGCCGGGAATTGAACCGAGGACGACAGGAATGGCCGAGGAGGCGGATACGGCGCGCAAATCGATCGGTGCGCGGCGCAATCCTGACAGTGCAGATGCCATTCTGGAGGCCGCCGAGGCAGTGCTTGTCGAGGCCGGCTATGCCGGCTTTTCGATCGAGGCGGTGGCGCGGCGCGCCCGCGCCGGCAAACCGACGATCTATCGCTGGTGGCCAAGCAAGGCCGCGCTGCTGCTCGAAGTCTATCAGCGCCAGAAGCGCGTCGACGTTCCCGATACCGGAAATCTGGAAGAGGATCTCGTCGGCTTCCTGCAGAACCTGTTCTTCCACTGGCGCGAGACATCGTCGGGCAGCGTGTTCAGGTCGCTGATTGCCGAGGCGCAGTCGGATGAAGCCGCGGCCGCGGCCCTTGCCGGCTATGCCGGCGGGCGCCGCGCCCACACCGGTCAGATCATCGAGCGCGCCAAGGCAAGAGGTGAGGTCGCGGGCGACATCGATCCGGCCGTGGTCGCCGACCTGCTGGCTTCCTATGCCTGGCGGCATCTCCTGACCAACCGGCTCGACGAGCCCGAGGCAACGATCCGCACGGTGGTCCGCTATCTCCTGAAAGGCATAGCGGCCGCCCAATAAACAAAGGGCGGGGCAAGCTTCGCTGCCGCGCCCCTTTTGAAAAAGCCTTTAAGGCTTACTTGCCGCTTTCCAGCGTATCGACGGCCTGCTTCAGCTTGGCGTCGGGGATCTCGACCTTGGCGCCCGCGCGCAGCGACTTGACCAGCGCGAAATACTTGTCGCGGATGACGGCCTGCTTTGCCTGGTCCTTGACGTCGTCAAAAGCCGGCGGCTGCTTGGCGCGCTTGTCCTCGAGCTTGATGACATGCCAGCCGAACTGCGACTGCACCGGCTGCTCGGTGTATTTGCCGACCTCGAGCGCAAAGGCCGCCTTGTCGAACTCCGGCACCATCTGGCCGGGTCCGAACCAGCCGAGGTCGCCGCCATTGGACTTGCCTGAAGGATCGCTGGTGTGCTCGTTGGCGAGCTTCTGGAAATCGGCGCCGCCATCGAGCTGCTTGATGATGGCCTCGGCCTCTTCCTTCGTCTTCACGAGGATGTGACGGGCATGCACCTCGTTGACCGGCGGCGTGTTGGCGATCTCCTGGTCGTAGCGGGCGCGAACCTCAGCGTCGGTGACCTTGTCGACAACACCCTTCTCGACCATCTCGCCATGCAGGGCGCGCTGCTGCAGGAAGGCCATGCGGCGCTGGAAGTCTGGATCCTTGTCAAGACCGTCGGTGACGGCCTTGGCGGCCATGACGCGGATCTCGATGGCAGCGGAGAGTGCGGCGGCGCGGCGCTGTTCGGGCGGCAGTTGCGCGAATTGCTGCGACAGCTCGCCTTCGGCAAGCACCAGATCGGCTTCAGTGAGCGATTGGCCATTGACGGTGGCGACGACGGCATTCGGATCGACCGGCTTCGCCGCGGGTGCCGCCGCGTCGGCCGGAGCAGCAGGAGCGGTCTCCTGGGCCATCAGCGGGGAGAGGCAAAGAGCCGACAGGCCGAAGGCCAGGCCAAGGCTGGCAAGCGACGCACGGCGGAACAACAAGGGCATTGGAATGACTCCGGTGAAGGATTGTAAGGAGGATGGGTTCCAGATCAGCCAGATTGTGGCGGAATTTGGCGCGACCGCCAGGGCCAGCGCGGCGTTGACATCAGTTGAGCCCCCTCTTATCTGTCCAACGACTTGGCGTCCAGAACCGTTTTCCGGGCGCTTTTTGTGTTTGCCCGTATTCAGGCGGCGCGTTCACGCGGATTTGATGGGGCCGGCCGGCGCCCATCTCAAGATTGAGAATTCTATCGAAAGGGCCATTGAATGGTCAGTCTCGGCGGTCTCGCCCGTAAGGTTTTCGGTTCCTCCAACGACCGTCGGGTCAAATCGACCCGGCCCCGTGTCGAGGCGATCAACGCCATGGAAAACGAGATGCGGGCGCTCTCCGACGCCGAGCTTGCCGGCCGCACGGAGAAATTCCGCCAGGACATCGCCAACGGCGCCAGCCTTGACGACCTTTTGGTACCGGCCTTCGCCACCGTCCGCGAGGCGGCGCGCCGTGTGCTGGGCATGCGTCCCTTCGACGTCCAGCTGATCGGCGGCATGGTGCTGCACAATGGCGGCATCGCCGAAATGCGGACCGGCGAAGGCAAGACCCTGGTCGCGACGTTGCCGGTCTATCTCAACGCGCTTGCCGGCAATGGCGTCCATGTCGTCACCGTCAACGACTATCTCGCCACGCGCGACTCCGAATGGATGGGCCGCGTCTACAAATTCCTCGGCCTCTCGGTCGGCGTCATCGTCCACGGCCTGTCCGACGAGGAGCGTCGCGTCGCCTACGCATCCGACGTCACCTACGCCACCAACAACGAGCTCGGCTTCGACTACCTGCGCGACAACATGAAATACGAGCGCGCCCAGATGGTGCAGCGCGGCCACAATTACGCGATCGTCGACGAAGTCGATTCCATCCTGGTCGACGAAGCGCGCACGCCGCTGATCATTTCCGGTCCGCTCGAGGATCGTTCGGAAATGTACAACACCATCGACACCTTCATCATCCAGCTGCAGCCGCAGGATTATGAGATCGACGAGAAGCAGAAGACCTCGATCTTCACCGAGGAAGGCACCGAGAAGCTGGAGAACCTGCTGCGCGATGCCGGCCTGCTGAAGGGCGAGTCGCTCTACGATGTCGAGAACGTCGCCATCGTCCACCATGTCAACAATGCGCTGAAGGCGCACCGGCTGTTCCAGCGCGACAAGGACTATATCGTGCGCAACGGCGAGATCGTCATCATCGACGAGTTCACCGGCCGCATGATGCCCGGTCGCCGCTATTCCGAAGGCCTGCACCAGGCGCTCGAAGCCAAGGAGCACGTGGCGATCCAGCCGGAGAACCAGACGCTCGCTTCCGTCACCTTCCAGAACTACTTCCGCCTTTACAAGAAGCTTTCCGGCATGACAGGCACGGCGCTGACCGAGGCCGAGGAATTCGGCAACATCTACGGCCTCGAGGTCACCGAAATCCCGACCAACCTGCCGGTCATCCGCAAGGACGAGGACGACGAGGTCTACCGGACGGTCGAGGAGAAATACAAGGCGATCGTCAAGGAGATCCGCGAAGCCAGCGCCAAGGGCCAGCCGACGCTGGTCGGCACGACATCGATTGAGAAGTCGGAGCAGCTCGCCGAGCGCCTGCGCAAGGAAGGTTTTAAGGATTTCGAGGTGCTGAACGCCCGCCACCACGAGCGTGAAGCGGCGATCGTCGCCCAGGCCGGCAAGCCCGGCGCCATCACCATCGCCACCAACATGGCCGGCCGCGGCACCGACATCAAGCTTGGCGGCAATGCCGAGATGCGCATCGCCGAGGAACTGGGCGACATGCCTGAGGGCCCCGAGCGCGAAGCACGCGAAAGGGAAATCAACGCCGACGTCGAGCGCCTGAAGGAAAAGGCGCTGGCCGCCGGCGGCCTCTACGTTCTCGCCACCGAGCGCCATGAATCGCGCCGTATCGACAACCAATTGCGCGGCCGCTCCGGCCGCCAGGGCGACCCTGGCCGCTCGAAATTCTTCCTGTCGCTGCAGGATGACCTGATGCGCATCTTCGGCTCCGAGCGCATGGACGGCATGCTGCAGAAGCTCGGCCTCAAGGAAGACGAGGCGATCATCCATCCCTGGATCAACAAGGCGCTGGAAAAGGCGCAGAAGAAGGTCGAGGCGCGCAACTTCGACATCCGCAAGAACCTCTTGAAATATGACGACGTCTCGAACGACCAGCGCAAGGTGGTGTTCGAACAGCGCATCGAGCTGATGGACGGCGAAGGCCTGTCGGAAACCATTACCGAGATGCGCGAAGGCGTCATCGAGGAGATCGTCGCCAAGGCCATCCCCGAAAATGCCTATGCCGAGCAGTGGGATGTCGCTGGCCTGAAGGCAGAGGTCGCCGAATTCCTCAATCTCGACTTGCCGGTCGAGGAGTGGGCCAAGGAAGAAGGCATCGCCGAGGACGACATCCGCGAGCGCATTTCCGCTGCCGCCGAAGCCGCCGCCAAGGAGCGCGCCGAGCGTTTCGGGCCCGAGGTGATGACCTATGTCGAACGTTCGGTCGTGTTGCAGACGCTCGACCATTTGTGGCGCGAGCACATCGTCAATCTCGACCATCTGCGCTCGGTTGTCGGCTTCCGCGGCTACGCCCAGCGCGATCCGCTGCAGGAATACAAGAGCGAGGCATTCGAGCTGTTCCAGGCGATGCTCGGCAATCTGCGCCAGGCCGTCACCGCGCAGCTGATGCGCGTCGAACTGGTCCGCCAGGCCGCCGAAGCCCCGCCTCCGGAAGCGCCCGACATGTTCGGCACGCATATCGACGGCAGCACCGGCGAGAATGATTTCGAAGGCGGTGAGACTGCCCTTCTGGTGCGCCAGGAGACCAGCGCCATCGTCGCCCCGGAAGACCGCGACCCGAAGAACCCCGCCACCTGGGGCAAGGTCGGCCGCAACGAGGCCTGCCCCTGCGGTTCCGGCAAGAAATACAAGCACTGCCACGGCGCCTTCGCATAACGGCGCAGCGCTTTCCTTCTCCCCGTCCCTGTACGGGGAGAAGGTGCCCGAAGGGCGGATGAGGGGCGGCGCGAAGTCCCGCGATTATCACATGTCCCCACCCGGGAGATGACATGCCGGACTGCGCCAGCCGCTTCGTCTATAGTTAATCTAATTCTCCTCACCCGGCCCATCAGCGCAATCTCCGTAGGCTTGCGCCGCCCCTCATCCGCCTGCCGGCATCTTCTCCCCGTGGAGTGACGGGGAGAAGGAAGGCTCTCCGCCCACGTTTTCTTAAGGTGTCTCCGCTACACCAAGGTCCGAAAAAGAGGCGGAAAACGGAGAGTAATCGGGGTGCGCTTTTCCGCGGCCACGACTGCCGGGCGGTTCTTGCCGCAGCGTTTGGCGCTGCGCGTGGGGCCGCTGCTTGACCGCATCGATGCCGTCCTGTTCACCGCCGACGAGCGCGGCGAGGCGGGCCGCATGTCGGTCATCGCCTTCTCGATCCGGATCGTCAGCGCCGTCATCGCCTTCGTCAGCCAGGTGCTGATGGCTCGCTGGATGGGCTCGTTCGAGTACGGCATCTTCGTGCTTGTCTGGGTGACGATGGTCATCGTCGGCAATCTCGCCTGCCTCGGCTTCCACACCTCGGTCATCCGCTTCATCCCCGAGTACCGCGAGCGCGGCCGGATGGACGAACTGCGCGGCATCGTCGTGGCCAGTCGCCTCTTCGTGCTGATTGCCTCGACGATGATCGCCGGGCTCGGCGCGCTCGGCGTCTGGCTGGCCGCGCCCTGGATCGAGAACTACTACGTGATACCGTTCATCCTTGGCGTCATCTGCCTGCCGATGATCGCGCTCTCGGATCTGCTGCAAGGCCAGGCAAGGGCGAACAGCTGGGCGCTGTTTGCCCTGTCGCCGACCTACCTGGTGCGGCCGGTGCTGATCCTGCTGTTCATGGCGCTGATGCTCTTCGCCGGCTACGCCCCTGATGCCAGAACCGCGATCTTCGCCTCGATCGCCGCCACCTACGTCACCACGCTCGCTCAGTTGATCGGCGTCACCCAGCGCATGGAAAGGCAGATCCCGGCCGGGCCGATGAAGGTGCATTTCGCGCAATGGTTCATCGTCTCGCTGCCGATCTTCCTGGTCGAAGGGTTCTTCTTCCTGCTCACCAACGCCGACGTGCTGATGGTCGGCGCCTATATGGATCCCAACGACGTTGCCGTCTATTTCGCCACCGTGAAGACGCTGGCGCTGGTGCATTTCGTCTATTTCGCCGTCAAGGCGGGTGTTGCCCAGCGCTATGCGCAGTTCACCCATGGCGAGCCGGAAAAGCTCGCCGCTTTCGCCCGCGAGACGGTGTCGTGGACCTTCTGGCCTTCGCTGCTGATGGCGCTCTTGGTGCTGGCGCTCGGCGAACCCATGCTGGTGCTGTTCGGCCCCGAATTCACGACAGGCTATCCGCTGCTGTTCCTGCTTGTCTTCGGCGTCGTGGCGCGGGCGGCCGTCGGCCCTTGTGAAAGCCTGCTCACCATGAGCGGCAACCAGAATATCTGCGCCGCCGTCTATGCCATGACGCTGGCCTTGAACATCGGCCTCAACGTGGTGCTGATCCCGCTTTTCGGCCTGTGGGGCGCGGCCATGGCCACCGCCTTTGCCATGATCTTCGAGGCCAGCGCGCTGTCCTTCACGGTCTGGCGCAAGCTCGGCATCGTCATGGCGATCTTCGTGCCAGCCGAAGGAGCCACCTGATGGCCGCCATCCCGTTGCTCGAGGAAACCAGCGGCGGCCCCGCCGGCGCCATGGTGTCGGGCCTTGCCGGGCTGGCGCGCGACCCCGACCCAGCCCATATCGAGATCCTTGCCAACAACCGGCCCGAGCGCAAGCTTGCCATCTATCCGGCGTCGGCCGGCTTCGACCTGGTGGAGGAACTGGATTACCTCTGTACCCGTACGATCGAGCCGAACGTCTTCTTCAACCCGCGTTTCCTGGCGCCGGCCATGCCCCGGCTGGAGGACCGCGAGGTGCGCCTGGCGGTGATCCGCGACGGCGACGAATACCGCAACCGGCTGCGCCTTCTGGTGCCGTTCTCGGTGGAACGGCCGGTGGTGCCGCTCGGCGTGCCGGCCATGCGCACCTGGTCGAGCCTGTTCGGCCCGCTTGGCACGCCGCTGATCGACCGCGACGATCCGGTCGGCGTCCTCGAGGATTTCTTCTCGATGCTGTCGCGCCCGCATCTCAAGCTGCCGAAAGTCTTCGTCCTGCCCGACATCAGGCTGGACGGTCCGGTGGCGAGCCTGCTTGGCACGGTGGCCGAGACGCGCGGCCTGACGCTGATCACTACCGGTGAGACCCCACGCCCCGTGCTGGAGAGCGAAGCCGACGGCGACGCCTATCTGAAGACCTCACTGCGCGCGCACCATTATCGCGAGCTCCGCCGCCTGAAGCGACGCCTTGCCGACCTCGGCAGGCTGGAGCACATCGTGGCGCGCGGTCCCGAAGAGATCCGCCACGCAATCGAAAGCTTCCTGACGCTGGAGGCGGCCGGCTGGAAGGGCCGCGAGCGCACCGCCATGGCGATCGACCGCTACCGCGCCGCGTTCGCCCGCGAGGCCGTGCACAGGCTCGCCGAACAGGACATGTGCCGCATTCATTCGCTGACGCTCGACGGCCGCACCATCGCCTGCCTGATCGTCTTCGTCGAGGCCGGCGTCGCCTATACCTGGAAGACGGCCTATGACGAGACGCTTGCCACCTATTCGCCCGGCACGCTGCTGATGATCGAGGTGACCAGGCAGCATCTCGACGACCCCAACATCATGATGACCGATTCCTGCGCCGTGCCCGACCATCCGGTGATGAGCAGGCTGTGGAGCGAGCGCAAGCCGATCGGCACACTGGTGATCGGGCTGACGCCGGACGCCGACCGCCTCGCCCGCCAGGCCGCCTCGCAGCTGCACCTCTACCGCGAGACTCGCAACATGGCGCGTCTGCTGCGCAACCGGATGAAGAGCCTGCTGAGGCGGCGCTGAGCCAATCGAATTCGCCGAAGGCGTGCGAAGGAATTTGGTGCCCCTAGCCGGGATCGAACCAGCACTCCTTGCGGAACTCGATTTTGAGTCGAGCGCGTCTACCAATTCCGCCATAGGGGCTCAGGCCGGGCAGCCTGGATGGGCGCGGACTATACGGTTGGAGGGCTGTTCGTCAACTGTCCAATTTGCAGACCAGCTCACAGCCGCGACCAGACGGCACCTTTCCAATTTGTAAGACCGCGGCCATTGTGCGGCGCGAAAAACCTTTCTAGACAGACGAGCCGTTCCATAGGAGAGCCGATGCTTCGCGGACTGTACGACTGGACGCTGTCACTGGCGGCGCGCAAATCCGCCGAATGGTGGCTGGCCTTCATCGCTTTCGTCGAGAGCTCGGTGTTCCTGGTGCCGGCGGACGTGCTCTATCTGCCGATGGCCCTGTCGCGGCCGGATCGCGCCTATCGCTATGCCTTCGTCGCCACCGTAGCCTCGGTGCTGGGCGGCATTGCCGGCTGGTTCATCGGCCACTACGCCTATGACGCCGTGGCGCGGCCCATCCTTGAATTTTATGGCAAATACGACGAATTCGAGCAGTTGCGGGCGTCGTCGGGCGTAAGCATTGAGTTCATCGCCCTGATGCTGGTCACCTCGGGTGCCGCCCATCTGCCGCCGATCAAGGTGGTGACGATCCTGTCCGGCGCTCTTGGCGTCAACCTGGCCCTGTTCATCGTGCTGGCCATCGTGGCCCGCGGCGGCCGTTTCCTGCTGCTGGCCTGGCTTTTGCGCCGCTATGGCGAACCGATCCGCGAATTCATCGAAAAGCGTCTCGGCCTCATCGCCAGCGCCGCCGCGGTCGCCCTGATTTTGCTTTATATCGTGATCAAGTACGCCCTCTGAACCCTCTCTCTCGAACCGGGCAATGCTTTTGGAAGAGCGGCAAGCGGACCTGGCGGGCGGCGAACACAATGGACGAAAGACCCATGACAGCGACGATGAATGCCGATACCGGACGCCAGCGCATGCGGACCGCCCTGTTTCTCGCCGTCGCCATGGCCGCCACGGTCGGTTCGGCGCTCTGCTTCCAGTATATTGGCGGCTACATCCCTTGCCACCTCTGCCTGGAGCAGCGCACCCCCTACTATATCGGCGCGCCTTTGATGGTGCTGGCGGTGATTGCATCGCTGCTGCGTGCGCCCGCACGGCTGACGCGCGGCCTGCTGGGCATTGCCGGCCTGCTGATGCTCTACGGCTTCTATCTCGGCGTCTACCACTCCGGCGTCGAATGGGCCTGGTGGCAAGGTCCGGCCGATTGCACGGCGGGCGCCGGTCCGGTCGACACTGGCGGCAAGGGCGTGCTCGACGCGCTCGACAAATTCGTGCCGCCTTCCTGCGACAAGGCCGCGCTGCGCATCCTCGGCCTGTCGCTCGCCGGCTGGAATGCCGTCGCCAGCCTGGTCCTGGCCGCCGTCGCCTTCCGCGGCGCGCTTGCCCGCGATTGAGCCACTTGATTGAGCTGCTCGACGCAGAGTTCGAGCAAAAATTCGGCAGGCTGAGTCGGATGGCTCGGCTTTCGAGAACCGGAGCGGAGCGTACTTGAATACGTGAGCACCGGAAGCGCAGAGAGCCGCGCCAGACGGCCGGCATGGCGGGTTTGTGTCGAACTCTATGGTTCGAGTTCGACATCCCAGTAGAGATAATCCATCCAGCTTTCATGCAGATGGTTCGGCGGGAACAGGCGGCCGTTATTGTGCAGATCGTGCACCGTCGGCTGATAGGGCTTCTGCAGCGGCCACATCTTGGCTTGCGACGGCATCATGCCGCCCTTCCTCAAATTGCAAGGCGAGCAGGCGGCGACGACATTCTCCCATGTCGTGGCACCGCCACGATGGCGCGGGATGACGTGGTCGAAGGTCAGATCCTCGGGCGTGCCGCAATACTGGCACTGAAAGCGGTCGCGCAGGAACACGTTGAAACGGGTGAAGGCCGGATGCCTGGAGGGCTTCACATAGGCCTTCAGGCTGACCACGCTCGGCAGCTTCATCGAGAAGGTCGGCGAGGAAACCGCATGCTCGTATTCGGCGACGATATTCACCCGGTCGAGGAACACTGCCTTGATGGCGTCTTGCCAGGACCAGAGCGACAAGGGGTAATAGCTGAGCGGACGGTAATCCGCATTCAGCACCAGCGCTGGAAGCCCATCCGGAGATACGGCAACCGTCACCTTGTTGACCTCCTTGGTTCGCACATGACCCCGAAAATCGAATTCGACTTTCGGAAAGGGTCACGTGCAGCTTCAAAAGACCCACCGTTCGGCGCGGATACTGTAAGCCCGACATGACAGGGATGTGAAGCGGATTGTCGTTTGCCCGAAGTGCCAAAAATGCGTGATTTTCACGCCCTTTTGCGGATTCAGGCAGGCGGCGCGGCGTCGCGCCCTCTGGTTTCGCGATAATAGGACCAGAAAAGCCGCGATGCGACACCCCGCCACGGGCTCCATGATTCGGCCAGTGCGATCAGTCTTTTCTCCGGCGGACGCGGGTCGATGCCGAGCGCATGGCCGACAGCAGCTTGCAGGGCGACGTCGCGCGCCGGGAAGATGTCGGGGTGCCCCGCGGCAAACAAAAGGTACACTTCGGCTGTCCAGGGACCGATGCCGGCCACTGCGGTCATCGTGGTGATCGCCTCGGTTGCGTCGAGCGAACACAGGTGATGGAGGTCGAGACCGTCGGCCACCGCCTGGGCGACCGCGATCAGGCCGCGCTGCTTGGGCCGCGACAGGCCGGCCTCGCGAAACATGTCCTCGTCGGCGGCCAGGATCGCCTGCGGCGTCAGCGGATCGACAAGCCTTGTCAGTCGGCCGAAAATCGCATCGGCGCTTGCGCGGGAGACCTGCTGCGAGACGATGATCGAGGCCAGGCTCCTGAACCCCGGCTCGGAAAGCCTGAGCGGTACCTCGCCGGCCATGCCGCGCACCTTTTCCAGGCGCGGGTCGATGACGCAAAGCGCATCCAGCCCGCGCGCAATGTCGTCCAGTGTCGTGATGCGTTGCATGGTATCCTTGTCCGCGAATGTGCCGCAAAGTAGCAATTGCCAAAACCGCCGCACAACCCGATCGCCGCCTGAGACATGACGCTCCTGACATTCCGCTTCGCGCCCAGCCCCAACGGCGACCTGCATCTCGGCCACGCCTATTCGGCGCTGCTCAACCAGAGGCTGGCAAATACCTCTGGCGGCCGCCTGCTGCTGCGCATCGAGGACATCGACACGACGCGCTGCACGCCGCGATTCGAGGCTGGCGTGCTCGCCGATCTGAAGTGGCTGGGCCTTGGCTGGGAGGAGCCGGTGCGCCGCCAGTCCGAACATTTCGCCGAGTACGAGGCGGTGCTCGACCGGCTGATCCGCGAGGAGCTTGTCTATCCCGCCTTCATGAGCCGTGGTGAGATCCGCGCCTTTATCATCGGCTGCGAAAAGCGCGGGCGCGACTGGCCGCGCGATCCCGACGGCGTCCCACTCTACCCTCCGACCGACAAGGCGCTGCCGATGACAGAGCGCAAGCGGCGCATCGCCGATAACGTCCCTTTCGCCTGGCGGCTGGATATCGGCGCCGCCTTGGCGCATGTCGGCAAGGACCTCGCATGGGCCGAATTCAGCGACGAGACGCTGTCGGCGACGCACTCGGTCGAGGCCCGCCCGCAAGAGTGGGGCGACGTGATCGTGGCGCGCCGCGACATCCCGACCAGCTACCACCTTGCCGTCGTCATGGACGACGCCCTGCAAGGCGTCAGCCATATCGTGCGCGGACAGGACCTGTTCTCCGCGACAGGAGTGCAGCGCCTGCTCCAGGAATTGCTTGGGTTGCCGCAGCCGGCCTATTTCCATCATCGGCTTATCCTCGGGCCGGACGGGCGGAAGCTGTCGAAGAGTCTCGGCGATACCGGCCTTGCCGCGTTGCGCGATGCCGGAGCATCGCCGGACGATATCAGGCGGATGGTTGGTCTCTGAGCCTGCGAAGTACTGGAAAGCCGCATATCGCACGCACCAGCCGTTGAATTCCGGTGATGCATGGATCAATCGTTTCGTTTTGCGCGACGGCCTGAACCGGACTAGAGCATCGCCACGGTTCAAGTCTCACCAGCGTGGCGGTCCCCGGAACATGCACAGCATCAAGCGGTTCATCCCCGCCACCTTCGTCGTCCTGTGGGCGACCGGCTTCATCGGCGCCCGCTACGCCATGCCGTGGGCGGAACCCTTCACCTTTCTCGCCGTGCGCTTCGTCCTGGCGGCGGCCCTATTCGCTGTCCTGACGGTCGTTCTGGGTTCGAAAAGAGCCACCCGCGAAGAGGCGCTGCATGCGGCCGGCGCCGGCATCCTCATGCATGGCGTCTATCTCGGCGCCGTGTTCTGGGCCATCCACAGGGGTATGCCTGCAGGGCTTTCGGCGCTGATTGTCGGACTGCAGCCGCTTATCACGGCGGTGCTCGCGGGCAAATTCTTGGGCGAGGCCATTCTGCCGCGCCATTGGGCCGGCCTCGCCGTTGGTCTGATCGGCGTCGTCATCGTGCTGTGGCCAAAACTTGGCGCGCTCGGCGGCGGCGTGACATCGGCGACACTGACCGCCTCGCTCATCTCCGTGCTCGGCATGGCCGCCGGCACCATCTGGCAGAAGCGTTTTGCCTCTGGCGGCAACCTCGTGGCGGCGACGATGTGGCAATATGTCGGCGGCGCGGCGCTGATGATCCTGGCCGCGCTTGCCTTCGAAACGCACACCGTGGTCATCAATGGCGAGTTGATCTTCGCGATGGCCTGGCTGGTGCTGGTGCTGTCGGTCGGCGCCATCTTCCTGTTGATGGTGATGATCCGCGACGGCGAGATGTCGAAAGTGGCCTCGCTGTTCTATCTGGTGCCCGCGGTGACCGCTGTCATCGCCTGGGCCCTGTTTAACGAGCAGCTCAACACGCTGCAGATTGCCGGCATGGCGATCACCACCTTCGGCGTTGCCCTGGCAACGGCTCGGCAGACCAAGACACAGGCTGAGCCGACCAAGGCATGATCCCGAAAAGTGGGAACCGGTTTTCGGAAGAGATCATGCTTGGCTCAGCCGACTCTTGCCCGTGCCTCGAGATAGCGGCTGATGGCGGCATTGAGTTCGCCGCCAAGAATGAAGATCGCCGAGACGATGTAGAGGAAAACCACCGCGATCATGATCGAGGCCAGGCCGGCATAGGTCGTCACATAGGATGAGAAATGATCGAGATAAGTGGCGAACATCGTCGAGCCGATAAGCCACGCGGCCAGCGTGAAGATGATGCCCGGCACCAGCGACACGAAGCGGCGCTTGCCGGCCGGCAGCCAGTAATGCACGGCAAACAGCCCACCGATGATGACGGTCGAGGCAATGACGTAGCGCCATAGCGTGATCGTCCCCGTATAAGGCTTTATCCATTCGAAATGGGCTTCCGCCAGCCGCGCCAGTAAGGGCGCGAACACCAGCAGCACGCTGATCGCAAGAAAACCGGCGGTAGCGATCAGCACGAAGAAGATGCTCTGCACCCGGCGATGGATGATGCCGCGCGTTTCCGTCACGCGATAGGCCCGGTTGAGCGACGTGCGCAGCGCCTCGATGCCGTTCGAAGCAAAGTAGGCGGCAAGCAGCACGCCATAGGTCAACAAATCGCTGCGCCTGACGGTCAGCACATTCAGCACCTCACGCGCGATCGGCTTGGCGATCTGCTCCGGCCAGGTGTCGAAGACCAGATGCACGGCCGTGTCGGCGAAGGCCTGGGCGCCGAGGAAACTGGCCAGCGTCGTGGCGAAGATCAGGAACGGAAACAGCGCCATCAGCGAGGTGATCGCCAGATGGCTGGCCATCGCCCAGCCATCATCGGTGGTGAAATGGCCGATCGCGTCGTAGAGCACGCGGCGCAGGGCGACAATATTCCGCAGCAAGAACGCGCGCTCCCTTCGATTGTCTCGACGCCGCGAATATGGGAAGTGAATGCGGCAAATGGCAACCCTTCGTCAAACCACGAATCCTGCTCCGGCACAGTTGCGCACCGTCATCGTCACCGGTGCGTCTTCAGGCATGGGCGCCTATTGCGCCCGGGCATTGAAGGCCGAGGGCTGGCGGGTATTTGCCACGGCGCGCAAACCTGAAGACATTGCCGCACTCGAGGCTGACGGCATCGAGGCCTTCTATCTCGACTACAGCGAGCCGGACTCGATCGCCGCCCTGGTGCCAGCGGTGCTCGGCCGTACCGGCGGCCGGCTCGACGCGCTGTTCAACAACGGCGCCTATGCTCAGGCCGGCGCGGTCGAGGACTTGACCGTCGCGGCGCTCAAGGCGCAGTTCGAGGCCAATTTCTTCGGCTGGCACGACCTGACCCGCCGCATCGTGCCGGTGATGCGCCGCCAGGGCCACGGCCGCCTCATTCATTGCTCATCGATTCTCGGTCTGGTGCCGGTGCGCTTTCGTGGCGCCTATTCGGCATCGAAACATGCGCTTGAGGCACTGATGCTTTGCCAGCGTCAGGAACTGACAGGCAGCGGCGTCCATGTCTCGCTGATCGAGCCGGGGCCGGTGAGATCGAAGATCGCCAGCAATGGCCTGCCCTGGTTCCTGAGGAATATCGACCACGAGAATTCCGTGCATCGGCTGGACTATGAGGCGCAGCTGAAGCGGCTGCGCGCCGGCGGCAGCCAATCGGCGCTGAAGCCCGGGCCGGAGATGGTTCACAAGGCTCTGCGCCATGCACTTCTGTCACGGAGCCCGCGCCCGCACTATGTGGTAACGGTGCCGGCCAGGATCGGCGCTGCGCTCAAACGCATCCTGCCGGCATCGATACTCTACCGCCTGATGGCCAAACGCGCCTGAACAACAAGAGAACTGGAAACGCAACAATGGCATCCGTCTTCAACATCCTCGCCATTCTGGTCATGGCCGCCGTGGTGATCGTTCTGATCCGGGGGCTCATCAACATGATGCGCGGCGGTTCCGGCGTCACTTCGAACAAGCTGATGCAGGCACGCGTCATGCTGCAGGCCGTGGCGCTGGCGCTCATTCTGCTGGCCGTCTATTTCACCCGCAAGTGACGGCCTTTCGGGAGGCGACGTGGTCAAGCTCAACAAGATCTACACCCGCACCGGCGACGACGGCACCACGGGGCTCGGCACCGGTGAAAGGCGGCTGAAATCCGATCTGCGGGTGGATGCCTACGGCACGGTCGACGAGGCCAATGCCTGCATCGGCATGGCGCGCGTCCACACCGCCCAGACCCATCCGGCGATCGACGCCATGCTCTCGCGCATCCAGAACGATCTCTTCGACCTCGGCGCGGATCTAGCGGTGCCCGACGACGGCAAACCGCTCGGCTATGAGGCGTTGCGGATCACCCCCGCGCAGACCGATCGCGTCGAGAAGGACATCGACCTTCTCAACAAGGATCTCCAGCCGCTCAAATCCTTCGTGCTGAACGGCGGCACGCCGGCCGCCGCCGCCCTGCATCTCGCCCGCACGGTGGCGCGACGGGCCGAGCGGCTGATGGTCGCGCTCGCCCAGGATCCGGGGGAACATGTCAACCGCGACGGGCTGAAATACGTCAACCGCGTCTCGGATTTCCTGTTTGTCGCCGCCCGGGCGGTCAATGACAATGGAAATGCCGACGTGCTATGGATTCCCGGCAAGAACCGCTAAAATATCCGAAAGGCGGAAGGGGACCGGGGACCGATGTTCATCCCGCTTTACGACACCAACAGGCTGCGCCACATCCGCCTGCAATATGTCACGATCGGGCTGATCGTGACCAATGCGCTGGTCTATTGCGCCACCGCGCTTGGCGGCGAGAACTTCACCAATGCCGCCGTGCTCGGACTCGGCTTCATCCCCGCCGTGGTTCACGACACGGCCGAACTCGATCCCCGCTTTGTGGTCATTCCGGAAAGCCTGAGCTACCTCACCTATTCCTTCCTGCATGCCGACATTTTCCACCTCGGTGGTAACATGCTGTTTTTGTGGGTGTTCGGCGACAATGTCGAGGATGCGCTCGGTCACATCCGCTACCTCATCTTCTATCTCCTCTGCGCAGTTGCCGGAGCAGCCTTCCAAAGCCTCGTCGCCTGGGACTCGCAGGTGCCGCTGATCGGTGCCTCGGGCGCCATCGCCGGCGTGGTCGTCGCCTACCTGATCCTCTATCCCAGGGTGAAGGTCTGGGTGCTTGCCTTTGCCCGCATCCCACTGCGCATTCCGGCCTTTATCCCGCTCATCCTGTGGGTGCTGTTTCAGATCGTCATGTTCGCCGCCGGCGGCGAGGACCAGATTTCCTGGGCCTGCCACATCGGCGGCATCATCGCCGGGGCGATTCTGGTGCTGGTCTTGCGCAGCCGAGGCGTGCCGCTGTTTGCCGCCGCCGACGAGGATACCGTGGCTCCCCTAGCCGACCAGCCGTCGGTTCCCGCTGAGCCAGTGGCGGCCGAACCGCCGGCCACCACGGTGCGCTGGGGCCGGGGAAACCCTTCTGGCCCGAACTGAACCGATTTGAGCCGCCTTCAGCGTATTGACGCGCAGGATTACCACAACTACGGAAACGTCTCCGTCGCAGCCCAAGGCGGTCGGAGACCAGAATTTCCATCCGGAATGTCGGCTTTCGACAACTCAGAAAGGGCGCAGGCTGCTATAGCGCGCCCAACTAGCGTGAAGAGGTGACAGGCAAATGAAGATCCTTGTGCCCGTGAAGCGGGTTGTCGATGCGAATGTGAAGGTTCGCGTCAAGGCTGATGGTTCAGCGGTGGAACTCGCCAACGTCAAGATGGCGATGAACCCGTTCGACGAGATCGCGGTTGAAGAAGCGATCCGGCTGAAGGAAGCCGGCAAGGCCGAAGAAATCATCGTTGTTTCGATCGGCCCGCAGCAGGCGCAGGAGACGCTCCGGACCGCGCTTGCCATGGGCGCCGACCGCGCCATCCTGGTGAAGACCGACGAGCAGACCGAGCCGCTCGGCGTCGCCAAGGTGCTGAAGGGCGTGGTCGAGGCGGAGAAGCCAGGCCTCGTCATCCTCGGCAAGCAGGCGATCGACGACGACTCCAACCAGACCGGCCAGATGCTGGCGGCCCTGCTCGGTTGGGCGCAGGGCACCTTCGCCTCCAAAGTGGTGCTTGAAGGCGACAAGGCCAAGGTGACCCGCGAGGTCGATGGCGGCCTGCAGACCGTGGAACTGAAGATGCCGGCGATCGTCACCGCCGACCTTCGCCTCAATCAGCCGCGCTATGCCTCGCTGCCCAACATCATGAAGGCCAAGAAGAAGCCGCTCGACGAGAAGAGCCCGGCCGACTACGGCGCCGACGTCAAGCCGCGCCTCAAGGTCATCAAGACCGAGGAGCCGGGCGGCCGCAAGGCGGGCGTCAAGGTCAAGAGCGTCGCCGAACTGGTCGACAAGCTGAAGAACGAAGCCGGCGTGTTGTAAGCGATCGGGAAAGGAACAGATAAAATGGCAATTCTCCTCATCGCCGAACACGACAACGCCACCCTTTCGGACCAGACCGCCAAGGCGCTCTCGGCTGCATTGCAGATCGGCTCGGACGTGCATGTGCTGGTGGCCGGCAAGGGCGCCAATGGCGCGGCGGATGCAGCCGCCAAGCTCAAGGGAGTCAGCAAGGTGCTGCTCGCCGAGGCCGACGAACTCGCCGAGCGCCTCGCCGAACCGACGGCGGCTCTCGTTGTGTCGCTCGCCGGCGGCTACGACACCATCATCGCGCCTGCGACTTCCACCGGCAAGAATGTCGCCCCGCGTGTCGCGGCGCTGCTCGACGTCGCGCAGGTGTCCGAGATCATTGAGGTCGTTTCGCCTGATACCTTCAAGCGGCCGATCTATGCCGGCAACGCCATCCAGACCGTGCAGTCGACCGACGCCAAGAAGGTCATCACCGTGCGCACCGCCTCCTTCCAGGCGGCTCCCGAGGGTGGCTCGGCCGCGATCGAGCCCGTCAAGGCCGCGGCCAATCCCGGCCTGTCCACCTTCGTCGAGAACAAGCTGTCGGAGACCGACCGTCCGGAACTGACCTCGGCCAAGATCATCATCTCGGGCGGCCGTGCGCTCGGCTCCTCGGAGAAGTTCAAAGAGGTCATCCTGCCGGTCGCCGACAAGCTCGGCGCTGCCGTCGGCGCATCCCGCGCGGCCGTCGATGCCGGCTACGCCCCGAACGACTGGCAGGTCGGCCAGACCGGCAAGGTCGTGGCTCCCGATCTCTACATCGCTGTTGGCATTTCCGGCGCCATCCAGCACCTCGCCGGCATGAAGGACTCCAAGGTCATCGTCGCCATCAACAAGGACGAGGAGGCACCGATCTTCCAGGTTGCCGATTATGGCCTCGTCGGCGATCTCTTCGTTGTCCTGCCGGAGTTGCAGAAGGCGCTTTGACGCTCTCTGCCAAAGCGTATTAAATTGTCAGGGGCGGGGTAGACTAAGTCGCCCCGCCCTTTTAGTTTGCACTGCACAAAAAGCGGGCCAGAAGGGCTTAGTGCAATTCCAGCAAACCCGCAGCGGTTTTGCGTCCGGAATTGCGGAAAAACAAAAGATGGAGCATTTTCGCGATTCAAGCGGAAAGCTCCGGACGGGATCGGGGTCATGAGCAAGATCGAGACGATCGGCATCATTGGCGCGGGCCAGATGGGCGGCGGCATCGCCCACGTCTCCGCGCTTTCGGGCTACAAGGTGCTGATCTACGATATATCGCCTGACCGTATCGAGAAGGGCATCGCCACCATCAGCGGCAACATGGCTCGTCAGGTGGGGTCTGGCAAACTCGACGAAAAGCTGCGCAACCAGGCGATGGCGCGCATTGCGTCGGCACCGGCCATGGCCGATCTTGCCGGCGCCGATCTGGTGATCGAGGCGGCGACCGAGGACGAGACCGTCAAGCGCAAGATCTACGCGCAGCTCTGTCCGCAGCTCAATCCCGAGGCCATCCTGGCTACCAACACCTCGTCGATCTCGATCACGCGGCTTGCCGCGCAGACCGACCGGCCGGAGCGTTTCATCGGCATACATTTCATGAACCCGGTGCCGGTGATGAAACTGGTCGAGCTGGTGCGCGGTATCGCCACCGAGGACCAGACCTTCGAGGCCGCCAAGACCTATGTGAAGCAGCTCGACAAGACGATCACCGTCTCGGAGGATTTCCCGGCCTTCATCGTCAACCGCATCCTGCTGCCGATGATCAACGAGGCGATCTACACGCTCTATGAAGGCGTCGGCACGGTCGATGCCATCGACACCGCCATGCGGCTCGGCGCCAACCATCCGATGGGGCCGCTGCAGCTCGCCGATTTCATCGGCCTCGACACCTGCCTGTCGATCATGCAGGTGCTCCATGACGGCCTGTCGGATTCGAAATACCGCCCTTGCCCGCTGCTGGTCAAATATGTCGAGGCCGGCTGGCTCGGCCGCAAGACCGGGCGCGGCTTCTACGACTATCGCGGCGAGCACCCCGTTCCGACGCGCTAGTCAAAGTCGAGAAATGGAAGGGTTCGGCGTTTCGGTGAAACGATGAACCGCTTCGACGCGTCCGCGGCCTACGATGCCACGGCGAGTGGCTTGGGCGGTTCCGACCTGTCGTTCATGAGGTTGCCATCCGGCGCCACGGAAAGGCATCCGCGGCCGGCCGCCTTGGCCGCATAGCAAGCGGCGTCGGCCCTCGCGATGATCTCATCGACCTCGCCGCAATTGGCGCGGATCGCCGCCAGCCCGATACTGGCGCCGATCGCATGCGGCCGACCATCCCAGGTGAAGTTCAGGCCGGCTATCGCATCGATTATGGAGCGCGCCGCGATCCTGGCGCCCGCGATCGAGCCCGATTTCAGGATGACGGCGAATTCGTCGCCGCCCAGGCGTGCGACGATGTCTTCAGGGCCAAGCACGCCGCGCATGGCCTCGGCGACCCGCTTCAGCAGTGCGTCTCCGGCGGCGTGGCCGCCAGTGTCGTTGACCAGCTTGAAATGGTCGAGGTCGATGAACATGAACTGGTGGATGCCCCCAGCCATCGTGCCGTCCTCCTTGCGCGCCTGCTCGACCAGCCCCTCCATGGTGCGGATGAAGCTCGATCGATTGGCAAGGCCGGTCAGCGCGTCATGCGCGGCGGCATGGGCAAGCTGCCGCTGCAACGCACGCGCATCGGTGAAGTCCTGGAAGACAATGACCAGGCCGCAGAATTCATTGCGCTCGTTCATGATCGGCGACACGACCTGACGGATGCTGCAGCGTGTGTCGTCGCGGCGGATCAGCACGGCCCGGCTGTTCTGGTCGGAGGGCGCCTCCGCGCCGATCGCGGGCCGCGTCGCACCAATCCTGTGGCCCGTCTCCTCGTCAACCGCCCGATAGACATGGCCGAGCGTCTTGCCGAGAGCGGCCTCGCCGGAAATACCGGTCAGCTTCTCGGCAACCGGGTTCATGAAGGTCACACGGTTCGTCGCATCGGTGCAGATGACGGCATCGCCGATCGACTGCAGCGTCACCCTGAGCCGCTCCTTCTCGTCGGCCAGCATTGCCGCCGACACCGTCAGGCGCTCTTCGGCCTCCTTGCGCCGGGTGATGTCGGTCAGGCTGCCAATCGCCCGGATCGGCCGCCCGTCCTCGTCGCGCTCGATGGCTTTGCCGCGGTCGAGGATCCAGATCCAGTGACCGTCCTTGTGGCGCATCCTGAACTCGGCTTCGAAGAACGGCGTCTGGCCATCAAGATGCGCGCGGTCCGCTTCGGCGACGGCCTGGCGGTCGTCGGGATGGATCATCGTCAGCCAGCGGTCCGGATCGCCGTCGAGTTCGCCTTCCTCGAAACCGAGCATCTTGACCCAGGTCGAGGAATAGGTCGTGCCGCCCTTGCGCTTATCGAAGTCCCAGACACCCTGACCCGCGCCGGCGAGCGCGAAATTCCAGCGCGTTTCGGCTTCGGCAATGCGCGCCTCGGCCTGCTTGCGCGCGTCGATGTCCTCGATCTGCGAGACGAGATAGAGCGGATGCCCGCTTCTCTCATCGCGGATGACGGAGCCGGCAAGACGCGCCCAGACGGGTGTGCCGTCCTTGCGCAGATAACGCTTTTCGAAGTGGAAGGCGTCGACGTTGCCCGCCCTCATGGAGTCCATCGTTTCCCGCCCGATATGCAGATCGTCGGGATGCGTGATCTGGAAAAAGGTCAGCGCCTCGATCTCCTGGCGGCTGTAGCCAAGCATGGCGGCAAAGGCTGGATTGGTCTGAAGGATGCGCCCGTCAAGCGCCACGATGGCGATGCCGATCGCCGAGTCCTCCATGGCCCGGCGGAAGCGCTGTTCGCTCTCCGCGATCTGGCGCCAGTCGTCGGAGATGCGAACGATAAACAGGTAAGCGAAGAACAGTGCGCATACTGTCAACGCGACCGATATTTGAAGGCAAACTCTCAGTGCTTCCGCGCCAAGGTTCAGCCTCGACACCACGAACGGCGCCCCCACCACGGCAAGAGCGGCCACAAGCAACGCCAGCGCTGCACGCTTGTGGAGCCTCAGCCCGATCAATCCCCGCAATATCACGACCCGTGCCACCCCCGTGGGCAATCGCTTTTTCCCGTCAAAACCCTGAAGGATCGATTTTAAGGAATGGTTGCGCCGGGATGTTGACGAGATCGGGAACCGGCAAACAATTGCCGGCATGATTAAGGATCAGTGTGCACGGCTTGCGGTTGCTTGGAGTATGCTACCAGCGCACGAAAAAACGCCCGCCAAGCGCACCAAGCAAAGCGAGAGCCGAGATCGCGATCGTGTACCAGGTGGCGACAAAGAGCGGCGAGTCGTCGAAACAGTGTGCGGCATAGAAGGTCGCCGCCAGCCCGCCGGCAAGCAGCCCCGCCACCGCGCCGGCAAGCACCGGCCGTGTCGGCGCGCCATAGCGCAGCATTCCCAGGAAGATGGCCAGCGGGCCAATGCCGATCAGCGGGATGAAGCTCATGCAGATCATCATGTTGGAGCCGATCATCCTGGTACTCCAATCGGCCTCGGGCACTGCGAACAGTTCCAGAACCACCGCCACCGCGACCAGCAGCGGCGCGGCGATCATCCCCGCCATTGCCCGGCCCGTTGCCGCACCCGGCGTCGACAGGGCGCGGATCGAGGCGAAGGCGCTGATGGCAAGCACGGTGGTGAAAACAAACTTGGACAGGAAGCGCATAGTATGCGCGGCCGCCATGAAATCGGGGCGCGGACCGATCGTCGACAGGAAAACGATCGCGGCGATCACGACGGCCGCGCCGGCGGCCAGCCACCAGGCCGAGCGCAATGGCATCGCCTTGCTGCGGGCATCGGCATCGAGCGCCTTGATGAGATCGTCCGTCCTCATGTCATTCCCGCCCGGATCGCCCCTGACCGAATCGCTTGGCGATCGCGGCGAGCCCACGATGCAGCGACACGCGCACCGCCGTCTCGCTGATGCCGAACTTCGCCGCCGTCTCGCCGATCGAGCGGCCATCCACCGATATGGAAGACACCACGGACCGTTGGGCTGGCGGCAGCCCGTCCAGCGCCCGATTGATATCGCGCTCGCTGACGGTCTCGGTCTCCGGTTCGGCGAATGTCTCGGCGATTTCGTCGACATCGATCTCGATGCGCCGTCCGCGGCGCCGGAATGCATCGATCAGCTTGAAGCGGGCGATCGCGTAGACCCAGGGCAGCACCGGCGCGTCCTGGCGCCAGGTGTGCCGTTTAACATGAATGGCCAGCAAGGTTTCCTGCACGACATCCTCGGGATCGACCCCGCCCTGCACGATCTTGCGCCTGACAAAGCCGCGCACCAGCGCGGCAATTCGGTGGAGAAAGCCGGCATAGGCCTTTTCATCTCCCGCGATGGCGGCTCGCAACAGCCGGGAAAGCTCGGCCTCGTCCTTGCCGCTCACAAGAGTTCACTCCCCGGTTTTCGCGCCTCGGCGTTGATTTGTTACGTGGCCGGCGAAATAATGTCCAAGCCAAACTACGGGCAAGTCACGAAAGTGTGCGGGATGGCCCACCGGAATGCCATGCCGATTTGTCAAACTCCCCCATCGCCACGGCCCGTTGAAGCGTGTAGTCCAGAGGCCCGCCATCGCCCCCCGGTATCGGGTGATACCCGTCACTGACGTCTTGACATGCGAAACCGATCAGCCGGACGCCTTTCAATCTTGACTAGCGCATTCATGATTTGATACTCGGGCGCATCCGCAATGTGGGAAACCCGAGGAGCACCTTATGAAATCCCCCCTTCTTGCCCTTGCCGGCGCCACGGCACTTGCAATCGGCCTGATCGCCGGTCCGGCGATGGCCGAAGATGCCGGCATCGTCGTGTACAACGCCCAGCATGAAAGCCTCGCCAAGGAATGGGCCGAAGGGTTCACCAGGGAAACCGGCATCAAGGTCACCTTGCGCAATGGCGGCGACAGCGACTTCTCCAACCAGATCGTCGCCGAAGGTGCTGCTTCGCCCGCCGACATCTTCCTGACGGAGAATTCGCCGGCCATGGCGCTGGTCGAGAATGCAGGCCTGTTCGCCCCGGTCGATGCCGACACGCTGGCTCAGGTTCCGCAGGACTTCCATCCGGCAAGCGGCAAGTGGGTCGGCGTTGCGGCGCGCAGCACCGTTTTTGCCTACAACAAGACCAAGCTGACCGCCGACCAGCTGCCGAAGTCGATGCTTGATCTCGCCGATCCTAGCTGGAAGAGCCGTTGGGCCGCCTCGCCGTCGGGCGCCGATTTCCAGGCGATCGTCAGCGCGCTTCTGCAGCTCAAGGGTGAGGCCGCTACGGCCGATTGGCTGAAGGCGATGAAGACGAACTTCACGGCCTACAAGGGCAACAGCACGGTAATGAAGGCGGTCAACGCCGGCGAGATCGAAGGCGGCGTGATCTATCACTACTACTACTTTGGCGATCAGGCCAAGACCGGTGAAAACAGCAAGAATGTCCAGCTGCACTATTTCAAGAACCAGGATCCGGGCGCGTTCGTCTCGATTTCCGGTGGTGGCGTGCTCGCCTCGAGCAAGCATCCGAAGGAAGCACAGGCCTTCCTGAGGTGGGTCACCGGCAAGGGCGGCCAGGACGTTCTCAAGAACGGTGACTCCTTCGAATACGCGGTCGGCAAAGGTGCCGAATCCAATCCGAAGCTGGTGCCGCTGGCCGATCTGCAGGCGCCCAAGGTCGATCCGACAACCTTGAACTCGAAGAAGGTCACCGACCTGATGACGGCAGCCGGCTTGCTTTAGTTATCGTTCGTCCTAAAAGGACAACCGACCATGCTCCCGCCGGAATTCATTTTCGGCGGGAGTGCTTTTGTTTTTCGAGATGGCATTCGTCGATGACGACACGCTGTATTCCCGACCGCGATTGCGGTCCTTCGATTGCTGCCACCGGGCGGCAACGGCGCGGTGCCTGACCTGATGCAGTCCGCGATCGATCTCGAACACCCGGACCTGCCTGCGCGCATGGGCCGAAAGGCTCGGCGGCGGACGGCGCCGTGGCTCGTCACCGCCGCCATCTTCGTCTCGCTGCTGTCGCTGCTGCCGCTTGCCTTCATCATGGGGGTCGCGGTGCGGACCGGCTGGGACACGGTCTCGGCATTGGTTTTCCGGCCCCGTGTCGGCGAACTGCTGGTCAACACCGGCCTGCTGGTGCTGCTGGCCGTCCCGATCGCCATCATCCTGTCGGTGGCGCTGGCCTGGCTGACCGAACGCAGCGACCTGCCCGGCGCCCGGTTCTGGGCCTGGCTATGCGTGGCGCCCCTCGCCATTCCCGCTTTCGTCCACTCCTATGCCTGGATCACCATGGTGCCCGGGCTGCACGGTCTGTGGGCCGGCGTGCTGGTATCCGTGATCGCCTATTTCCCCTTCCTCTATTTGCCGGTGTCGGCGGCGCTGCGCCGCCTCGATCCCGCCCTGGAGGACGCGGCCGCGGCGCTTGGCCTTGGACCCTGGCGCGTGTTCTGGCGTGTCGTGTTGCCGCAGCTCAGGGTCGCCATCTGCGGCGGCTCGCTGCTGGTCGCATTGCACCTGCTGGCCGAATACGGCCTCTACGTCTTCATCCGCTTCGATACCTTCACCACGGCGATCGTCGACCAGTTCCAGTCGACCTTCAACGGACCGGCCGCCAACATGCTGGCCGGCGTGCTGGTGTGTTGCTGCTTTGTGCTCCTGGGCATCGAAGTGCTGGTGCGCGGCGAGGAGCGTTATGCCCGTGTCGGCTCCGGCGCGGCGCGCTACCAGCAACGCAAGGGCCTCGGCCGCGCCACCATTCCGAGCCTCGCCTTGCTTATGGTCATCACGCTGCTGGCGCTTGGCGTACCTTTCATCACCATCGGCCGCTGGCTCGTCGCCGGCGGCGCCGATGTCTGGCGTCTCGATGAAATTGGCCTGGCGCTTGGCCAGACGCTGTTCCTGTCGCTTGCCGGCGCGTTGCTTGCAACGGTCGCCGCCATGCCGATGGCCTGGATCTCGATCCGCGCGCCGGGACCGTTGCAGCGCCTGCTGGAAGGTTGCAACTACATCGTCGGCTCGCTACCGGGTATCGTCATCGCGCTGGCGCTGGTCACCATCACCGTGCGCATCGCCCTGCCGCTCTACCAGACCCTGTTCACCATCCTGGTGGCCTATGCCCTCATGTTCCTGCCGCGTGCCCTGGTCAGCCTGCGCGCATCGATCGCCCAGGCACCGGTCGAGCTCGAACGCGCCGCGTCCAGCCTTGGCCGGCGTCCGCTCAACGCACTCTGGTCGACGACGATCCGCCTGTCGGCGCCCGGCGCCGCGGCCGGCATGGCGCTGGTGGCGCTCGGCATCATGAACGAACTGACCGCGACCCAAATGTTGGCGCCAAACGGCACCCGCACGCTGGCAATGGCATTCTGGTCCTACAGCGGCGAGATCGACTATGCCTCGGCGGCGCCTTATGCCTTCATCATGGTGGCGATGTCGTTGCCCTTGACCTGGCTGCTCTATGTCCAGTCGAAACGGATGGCCGGACGATGAGCTTTCTCGAAATCAGCGGCCTGAAAAAGCACTACGGCCCGGTCGCGGCCGTTGACGGCGTCGACCTCCATGTCGCCAGCGGCAGCCGCACGGCGATTGTCGGCCCGTCCGGCTGCGGCAAGACCACCCTGCTGCGGCTTATCGCCGGCTTCGAGGCGCCGGACCAGGGCCGCATCGTGCTCGACGGCGAGGTGCTGGCCAATGGTGGTGCGGCTGTCCCGGCGCATCGCCGC
This sequence comes from Mesorhizobium sp. B2-4-17, assembly GCF_006441275.1. Classification (NCBI taxonomy): domain Bacteria; kingdom Pseudomonadati; phylum Pseudomonadota; class Alphaproteobacteria; order Hyphomicrobiales; family Phyllobacteriaceae; genus Mesorhizobium; species Mesorhizobium sp. B2-4-17. Next base: position 53,924 of record NZ_VFUX01000029.1, read on the forward strand.
GGCATCGGCGTGGTGGCGCAGGACGGCGCCCTCTTCCCGCATCTGACCATATCGGACAATATCGGTTTCGGTATGGACCGCGGCGCGGACAAGCGCGCCGAGCGCATCGTTGAACTCGCTTACATCGTCGGGCTGGACAAGGCCGTGCTCAAGCGCCGCCCGCACGAGCTCTCCGGCGGCCAGCAGCAGCGAGTGGCGCTTGCCCGCGCCATGGCGATGAAGCCGCGGCTGATGCTGCTCGACGAGCCGTTCTCGGCGCTCGACACCGGTCTGCGCGCTTCGATGCGCAAGGCGGTGGCCGAGCTTCTGGAAGCGGCCGGCATCACCACCATCCTGGTCACGCACGACCAGGCCGAGGCGCTGTCCTTCGCTGCCCAAGTGGCGGTGATGCGCGAAGGCAAGTTTTCGCAGGTCGGCACGCCGCGCGAGCTCTATTTCAAGCCGAAGGACAGGATGATCGCCGAGTTCCTCGGCGACGCCATCATCCTGCCGGCAAAGGTGGCAGGCGGTTTCGCCAACTCACCGCTAGGCCGCATCGCCGTCGACACATCAGATAGACGCGATGTCGCCCGCATCATGCTGCGGCCGGAGCAGATCGGATTGAAGAGGACATCGCGCGAGGGCATGTCGGGCACCCCGGAGATGCTCTTTGGCGAGGTGGTGGAATCCGAATTCGCAGGCTCTATGTGCACCATCGCGGTGCGCCTGATGAACAATCCCGATCCGCCGGACGCCGCCGCCATCGGCAACACGCCGCTGATCCTGCGCAAGCCGGGCATGGATGCACCCGCGGTGGGAGAGATCGTGCGGCTCACCGTGTCGGGAAAGGCGCATGTGCTGGCCTGAACGGCTGAGTGCCTGATGCGCTTGGGCCCCGGCAGGTTCAGTCACCGCTCGCGCGAAGGTTTGGAAATCAGAGTGCCGGCTCGGGAACGGAAGCCTTGAAGACATCGAGGCGGCTTCCCGTCTCCGGCGAGAAGAAATGCATGTCCTCTGGCGCAAGCTTCAGGCCGACGGCGCTGCCGGGCTCGGGGTGGACAGCCTCCGATGTCATGACCGAAAACGGTGCGCCGTCGAGATCGACGTAGATGACCCGCCCCGCGCCGAGTTCCTCGACCAGGTCGACGGTGGCCTTGAGCGCGCCGGCGGTGTCTGGCGCCACCAGCCGAACGGCTTCCGGCCGGATGCCCATCGCGACCTTCGTGCCGACCGGCAGACCTGCGCGCGGAACAACGATACGCCGGCTGCCGCCGAGCAGCGACAGCCCATCGAGTTCGACCGTGCCTTCCAGAATGTTCATCGCCGGCGCGCCGACGAAGGTGGCGACGAAGCGGCTGGCGGGCCGGCTGTAGATTTCGCCCGGCGTGCCGACCTGTTCGACACGTCCGGCATTCATCACCACCAACCGGTCGGCAAGCGTCATCGCCTCGACCTGGTCGTGGGTGACGAAGACGGAGGTGGCGTTGAGCCGGCGGTGCAGTTTGCGGATTTCCGAGCGCATCTGGACGCGCAACTTGGCGTCGAGATTGGACAGCGGTTCGTCGAATAGGAACACTTTCGGTTCGCGGATCATGGCGCGGCCCATGGCGACCCGCTGCCTCTGGCCACCCGAAAGCGCCATAGGTTTGCGGTCGAGCAGATGTTCGAGTTCCAGCGTGCGCGCAACCGCCTGGATGCGCTGGTTGCGTTGCGCGGAAGGAACGCCTGAGACCTTCAGCGAATAGCCGATATTCTGGGCGACGCTCATATGCGGATAGAGCGCGTAGTTCTGGAACACCATGGCGCAGCCGCGCTCACGCGGCTCGAGCTTGTTGACCACGGTGCCGTCGATGGCGATCTCGCCGCCGGAAATCTCCTCCAATCCGGCGATCATCCGCAGAAGCGTGGACTTGCCGCAACCGGACGGCCCCAGGATGACGACGAATTCGCCCGAGGCGAAATCGAGGTCGACCCCGTGCACGACCTGCGTCCTGGCGTAGTTCTTCGTGACGCCGCGTATGGCGATGGAGGCCATCTTCTGTCTCCCGTTATTTCTCGGTGGCGATAAGGCCACGCACGAACCAGCGCTGCATCAGCACCACGACGATCAGCGGCGGCAGCATGACGATCAGCGTGCCCGCCATGGCGATGTGCCATTCCGGCGCGCCGCCGACATTAGGAATGAGCTGCTTCAGCTCGGTAACCGCAGTCGCATGCGACTGATCGGTGGTAATAAGCAGCGGCCATAGATACTGGTTCCAGGCCCACAGGAACATGATGGTGCCCAAAGCGGCCATGTTGTTGCGCGACAGCGGCAGCAGGACATCAATGAAGAAGCGCAGGGCGCCGGCGCCGTCCATGCGCGCGGCCTCGGTCAGTTCATCGGGCACCGTCAGGAAGAACTGGCGGTAGAGGAACGTGCCGGTGGCCGTGGCGACCAATGGCATGATCAGACCGGTATAGGAATTGAGCAGTCCGAGGCTGAGCGAGACCTGCACGCCCGACACTTTTTCGATCAGCCAGCTCAGGCCCGTCACGTCGAGGATGGCCTGGTAGGGTGACAGCACATTGGCGACGACCGCGTAGGTCGGCACGATGCGGACTTCGAGCGGCAGCATCAGTGTGACGAAGATCAGCCAAAAGATGAACGTGCGCCCGGGGTAGCGGAAATAGACGATCGAAAAGGCGGTGAGCGCCGAGATGATCACTTTGCCCGCCGCCACGCCGGCAGCCATGACGAAACTGTTAAACAGCTTGGGACCGAGATCGGCGGTCGTCCAGGCCGTCTTCATGTTGATCCAGAAATCGCTGCCCGGCAGCAACGACATCGGCACATCGTTGACGTCCTTGAGGTTGTGCGACGCGGCGATCGCCACGACCGCGAACGGCGCGATGCAAAAGATGAACCCGACGAAAAGGATCAGGTGCGTGAGGAAATTGAGGAACGGGGTGCGCTCGACCATGTCTATCTCACCTGTAATGCACGCGCCGCTCGATGAAGCGGAACTGGAAGATGGTGAGTACGATGATGAGCAGCATCAGGATGATGCTCTGCGCGGCGGCGCCTGAATAATCCAGGCCTTTGAAGCCATCGGAATAGATCTTGTAGACCATCAGATTGGTCGCGTTCGCCGGGCCGCCGGAGGTCATGATGTCGACGATGCCGAAGGAATCCTGAAAGCTTTCCGTGATGTTGATGACCAGCAGAAAGAAGATCGTCGGCGTGATGAGCGGGAACTGGATGTCCCAGAAGCGCCTGACGACACCGGATCCGTCCATCGCCGCCGCCTCGATCAGCGAACGCGGGATGGCCTGGAAGGCGGCGAGGAAGAAGATGAAGTTATAGCCGACATATTTCCAGGAGAAGGCGACGATGATCGAAGCCATGGCATCGGCGCCGTCGAGACCAGGGTCCCAGAAGCCGGGCCAGACTTGGTTGAGGACGGCCATGAAGCCGGCCTCCGGCGCCAGGATGAAGCGGAACGCCATCGCCAGCGCGGGCGCGGCAATACCGTAGGGCCAGATCAGCACCACGCGATAGAGGCGTGAGCCGGCGAGCTGGCGGTCGGTCAAGGCGGCGAGCACCAACGCGATGAACATCGCAAGGCCGGTGCTGATCCCCGCAAAGACAAGGCTGGCGGTGATCGAGTTCCAATAATCGGCGTTGGCCAGGATCGAGCGGAAATTGTCGAGCCCGACCCAGATATTGCCGCCGCCCCAGGGCTGTTGCAGCGTCAGCGACCAGTACACGGCCTGGCCTGCCGGCCAGTAGAAGAACGTGAAGATCAGAAGGAGCTGCGGCACCGCGAACAGGATGCCGATCGTCGATCTGCTGAAGGTAACGCGTTTTTCCATCGGTCCGCCGATGCCGCTTCACAGCTGGCCTGGAGCAAGGGTGAGATTAATATGCGAAACGGCCGCCCGTCGACCCAAGCATGATCCCGAAACATGGAAACCGTTTTCGGAAGTGATCACGCTTGGAACACGGGCGGCCTTTGGCAATTCGGCTATCAGGGCAGGGTCTTGCCCGGATAGGTCTGCTGGAAGCGGTCGAGGATGGCGTCGCCGTTCTTGACCAGCGTGTCGAGGCCTTCCTGGACGCTGACCTTGTTGGCGAAGATCGCCTGCATCTGCGTGCCAAACTCGGCGCGGATCTGGGTGAAGTTGCCCAGGCGCACGCCGCGGGTGATTTCGGTCGGCTCCGAGGCGGTCAGGCTGGCGATCGCGACTTCACGGCCCTTGTAGGGCGCCTTGTCGTAGAAACCGTCGGCCTTCATGTAGTCAAATCCCGACTTGGTCACCGGGATGTAGCCGGTGTTGGTCGACCAGAACAAAGCGGTCTTGGGGTTGTGGATGAAGTTGAGGAAGGCGGCCGCACCCTTGTATTCGGCGTCCGACTTGCCGGAGAGCACCCATAGTGAAGCGCCGCCGACGAGCGAATTCTTGCGCTCGGTGCCGGCATAGACCGGCAGTTCGGCGACGTCCCACTTCATGCCTTCCTTCTGGGTCCTGCCGACGGTGCCGTGGTCGCCGACGGAGGTCAGGATCATCTGGCAGGTGCCGGAGGCGAAGGACTGGACCATGTCCTGGCCGAGATCCTTCGACTTGATCTTGATCAGGCCGGCATCATACCACTTCTTGAGGTCGGTGACGTACTGGACGAACTTGGTCTTGTTGACCTCCAGGCGGGCATCGAGCCCGTCATAGCCATTGTTCTTGGTAGCGATCGGCTGATTGTGGATCGCGGAGAACTGCTCCATCAACTGCCAGCTTTCGTTGGCCGAGATGTTGATCGCCATCGGGCATTCGTAGCCGGCGTCCTTCATCGCCTTGAGGTCGGCGCCGACGTCTTCCCAGGTCTTGGGCGCTTCGGTCTTGCCGATTTTTGCGAAGGCGTCCTTGTTCCAGTACATCAAGGCAGTCGAGGAGTTGAACGGGAAGGACAGCATCTCGCCCTTCGAGGTCGCATAGTAGCGCGCAATGCCGGGGAAATAGTCGGCGTAGTCGATCTTGTAGCCGTTTTCCTCCATCAGCTTGTCGGCGGGCTTGTAGGCGCCCGACAGCATCATGGTGGCGGTGCCGACGTCATAGACCTGGACGATGGTCGGCTGCTTGCCGGCACGGAAGGCGGCGATGGTGTTCTGCAGCGTGGCATCGTAATTGCCCTGGCTGGTGCAGACGACTTCGTAGTCCTTCTGCGACTCGTTGAAGTTCTTGCACATCGTGTCGACGACGCGGGCGAGGTCGCCCGAAAGGCCGAACCAGAAATCGAATTTTACCGGTTCTGCAAAGGCAGGCATTGCCAGCGCGCTACCGAGCGCACCGACGGCAAGGGCAGCGAGGCCCCGCTTGATCATGGTCATGGTTTTTCCCTCTTGAGTGGCTGATGACAAGGGTCTTGCGCAAGTCCTTGCCCGCTCTCTTAGAGAAGGTATGTGACAGTTCTGTTGTGGCTCCCAGGCCTTTGCACAGCTGTTCGTTCCTCCTCACGGCGGTTGCGCCGGCATGAAAATGTCGTACCGGCGCCTTAGGGAGCCAGGGTGATCGTCGCCGGCGTAAAGCCCGAGACGGATCGCCATGATTAGCCGGCTAAATTGATGAATGCTGCTGGTGCCGACGCACGAACGACCAGCTCGCGGCAATCGTGCGCGCTGTGCTGGGGACGGGATGTGGGCTCGGCCTGCCTGTGCTGGCGAAGGGCTTAGAAACGCCTGGCGAGTTGAAGTTCCCGGACGCGGAGGCCTGTGAGATCGGCCAGAGCTACTATCTCGGCAAGCCGACGCCGATCGAGACGTTCGACGAACTGAAGGGCAACGGCAAGCGTACTCCGGTGCGCGTCGCTGACCACCACGACGACAACCCTATATTGCTCAAGCCAAGCGTGCGCTCAGCCTAGCCTCTTGCTCACGATCCCAGCGCCGTCTCGACGAGCCGCTTGGCGTCAGGCCCCGACCATTCGGCCGGACCGTTCATGTGGGCGATCAGGCAGCCTTCGCCGTCGATCAGCATGGTGACCGGAAGGCCGAGCGCCAGGCCGCGCGCCTTGAGGTCGTTGAAAAGCGTCATGGTCGAATCCCGATAGTAGCCGAGCGTCTCGACACCGGTTTCCTTGAGGAACTTCTTCGGCTTCACATCGTCGCCGGCATCGACATTGACGGCGACGACCTGAAAGGCGTCGCTGCCTTTCTCCTTCTGCAACGCGTCGAGCGCGGGCATTTCTGCACGGCACGGCGCGCACCACGTGGCCCAGAGGTTGAGCAGCACCGTCTTGCCGGCGTGGTCGGCGATGGTCATCGGCTTGCCGTCCGGGCCGTTGAAGGCCAGGCGCCTCATCGATTGCGGCGGATCGGCGGGCAACAGGGCGGCGACCTCGCCGGTGGCCGCAGCCGCGACCTTCTTGGCGCGGTCACTCTTGGCGGCGCAGGCGACGTCGTCGCTGCTGCCGGCGACCGCCGCTTGCGGCGCGGCGTTGTTGCCAGACCGGCTCTCGCTGACATATACCGCGACCGCGCCGGCCAGCACTCCCGCCACCAGGGCGGCGAGGATCAGGCGCGGGGCCGGGAAAAATCTGTTTCCGTCTGCCATTTTTCTCAAACTGCTCCGAAGCACGGGTTTATAGCGATGAGCGACAAGAAGACCAGCAACCAGATGTGGGGCGGACGATTTGCCTCGGGTCCGGCCGCGATCATGGAAGCGATCAACGCGTCGATCTCGTTCGACCGCAAGCTCTACGCGCAGGACATCAGAGGCTCGATCGCTCATAGCGAGATGCTGGCGCAGACGGGCATTATTTCGGCGGCCGATCAAGAAAAAATCGCTCACGGGCTGAACACGATTCTGAAAGAGATCGAGGCTGGCAGCTTCGAGTTCTCGACCAAGCTGGAAGACATCCACATGAATGTCGAGGCTCGCCTCGCCGACCTGATCGGTCCGGCTGCCGGCCGGCTGCACACCGCGCGCTCGCGCAACGATCAGGTGGCCGTGGATCTGAGGCTCTGGGTCAAGGACGAGTGTTTTCGCGTCGCCGAAGCGCTGAAAGGATTGATCAGGGCATTGCTGGAGCGGGCCGAGGAGCATGCGGCGACCGTGATGCCGGGCTTCACCCACATGCAGGCGGCCCAGCCGGTGACGTTCGGGCATCACTGCATGGCCTATGTCGAGATGTTTTCGCGCGATCTGTCGCGCGTACGCGACGCCATCGAACGGATGGATGAAAGCCCGCTGGGTGCCGCCGCCCTTGCCGGCACCAGCTTCCCGATCGACCGCCACCAGACCGCCAGGGCGCTTGGCTTCCGCGAGCCGATGCGCAATTCGCTGGACAGCGTTTCCGACCGCGATTTCGCGCTGGAATTCTTAAGCCTGGCGGCGATCTGCGCCACGCATCTGTCGCGGCTGGCCGAAGAGATCATCATCTGGTCGACGCCGCAGTTCGGCTTCATCAGGCTGTCGGATAGTTTCTCCACCGGCTCCTCGATCATGCCGCAGAAGAAGAATCCCGACGCCGCCGAACTGGTGCGCGGCAAGACCGGACGTGTCAACGGCCATCTGGTCGGCCTGCTGACGGTGATGAAGGGCATGCCTTTGACCTATGGCAAGGACATGCAGGAAGACAAGGAATCGGTGTTCGACGCAGCCGAGACGCTCGACCTGATGCTGGCGGCCATGACCGGCATGGTCTCGGACATGACGGTCAACGCAGCGGCGATGAAGAAGGCCGCCGGCTCCGGCCACGCGACCGCCACCGACCTTGCCGACTGGCTGGTGCGCACGCTCGGCCTGCCCTTCCGCGAGGCGCATCATGTCACCGGCCGCGCCGTGGCGCTCGCCGAAGAGAAGAAGGTGAGCTTGGAGAAGCTGTCGCTGGAGGACCTGCGGTCGATCAACTCCGGCATCACATCCGACATTTTCTCGGTGCTGGCAGTGCAGAACTCGGTCAAGAGCCGCACCAGTTTCGGCGGCACGGCGCCGTCGGAGGTGAGGAAGCAGATCCGCGCCTGGAAAAAGCGCATCGCCAAGGCGTGATGCCGGATATTGCGACGAGCAATATCCCGATATTGCGATCGCAATATCCGGGGTGCAATGCGCTGAGAACTCGGCTAAAAGCGGCGGCTGGCAAACGTTTCGGACGGATGGATCGATGACCGGAAGCAGGATTTTGGTGACGCTGACGCTTCTGGCGGCTCTTGCCTCCGTGACCGCCTGCGGCCGCAAGGCCGGTCTCGACACGCCTTACGAGGCGGCCGTCCAGGCGCGCAAGGATGCCGAGAGAGCCAAACAGCCCCTGCCGCCGGAGCCGGAAAAACCGGTCCGGGACAAGAAGTTCATTCTCGATCCGCTGATCTAGAGCCGACGGGATCGGGTCAGGTCTTCCAAACCCGATGTCGTCGTGCCCCAACTTTCCGGAACCACTCTCGTGAACCATTTCGACTACCGCGACGGCGTGCTCCATGCCGAGGACGTGGCAATCCCTGACATCGCCGCCCAGGTCGGCACGCCATTCTACTGCTATTCCACGGCCACTTTGACCAGGCACTACCGGGTGTTCGCCCAGGCCTTTGCCGGGCTCGACGCGCTTGTCTGCTACGCCATGAAAGCCAACTCCAACCAGGCCGTGCTGCGGACCCTGGCCAAGCTCGGCGCGGGCGCCGACGTGGTCTCGGAAGGCGAGTTGCGCCGGGCGCTGGCCGCGGGCATTCCGGCTGGCAAGATCCTGTTCTCGGGCGTCGGCAAGACCGCGCGCGAAATGGATCTCGCCCTCGAAGCCGGTATCCTTTGCTTCAACGTCGAGTCGGAACCCGAGCTCGAATTGCTGTCGGCCCGCGCTACGGCACTCGGAAAGGTGGCGCCGGTTTCGCTGCGCATCAATCCCGATGTCGACGCCAGGACCCACAAGAAGATCTCCACCGGCAAGGCCGAGAACAAGTTCGGCATTGCGTGGCAGCGGGCGCGGCAGGTCTATGCGCGCGCGGCAACGCTTCCGGGCATCAAGGTCACCGGCATCGACACCCATATCGGCAGCCAGATCACCGAATTGCAGCCCTTCGACGACGCCTTCGCACTGCTGGTCGACCTGGTCGGCGCGTTGCGCGCCGATGGCCATGCCATCGAGCATGTCGACCTCGGTGGCGGCCTCGGCATTCCCTATCGCGTCGACAACAGCCCGCCGCCTTTGCCCGACGCTTATGCCCAGATCGTCAGGAAGCACGTCACCAAGCTCGGATTGAAGATGATGTTCGAGCCGGGCCGGCTGATCGTTGGCAATGCCGGCATCCTCGTCTCGGAAGTGATCTTCGTGAAGGAAGGCGACGCGAAGAACTTCCTCGTCGTCGACGCCGCCATGAACGACCTGATCCGGCCGACGCTCTACGATGCCTTCCACGACATCAGGCCGGTCGTACAGCCGCCGGCCGACACGCCCCGCATGATGGTCGACGTGGTCGGTCAGGTCTGCGAGACCGGTGACTATCTCGGCCTCGACCGCGACCTGCCCAGGCTGAAGGCCGGCGATCTCGTCGCCGTGTCCACCGCGGGCGCTTACGGCGCCGTGCAGGCCGGCACTTACAACACCCGCCTGCTGGTACCGGAGGTGCTGGTCGACGGCGACCGTTTCCACGTCGTACGCCCGCGCCTGACCTATGACGACCTGATCGGGCTGGATTCGGTCCCCGACTGGCTGAAGTAGCCGGCCCGCCAAGGGAAACGTCAAGGGAGAACCCATGCCAGACAGCACCGTCACACGCGAGCGCATTGCCGCGATGGAACCGCGCATCCGTCCCTATATCAGGCACACGCCGGTGCTGCGCGTCGACATGGCCGATTTCGATCGCCCGCCCTTGGCGATCGACCTCAAGCTGGAATGCCTGCAGCATTCCGGTTCGTTCAAGGCGCGCGGCGCCTTCACCAACCTGCTGGAAAGACCCGTTCCCAAGGCCGGCGTCGTCGCCGCATCGGGCGGCAACCATGGCGCGGCGGTCGCCTACGCCGCCATGCGGCTCGGACACAAGGCGACCATCTTCATTCCCGAAGTGAGCCCGCAAGCCAAGCTGGAGCGTATTCGCGGCTATGGCGCCGACCTGGTGGTTGGCGGCGCCCGCTATGCCGAGGCGCTGGCCGCCAGCGAACGCTTCGCCGAGGACACCGGCGCCTTGCAGATCCATGCCTTCAACCAGGAGGAAACGCTGATCGGTCAGGGCACGCTCGGGCTCGAGATCGAGGATGACCTGCCTGAGATCGACACGTTGCTGGTCGCCGTCGGCGGTGGCGGCCTGATCGGCGGCATCGCCGCCTGGTATGCCGGCCGCATCCGCATCGTCGCCGTCGAGCCCGAGGGCGCGCCGACGCTTCATCGCGCCTTCGAGGCTGGCCATCCCGTCGACGCGCCCGCGGAAGGCATCGCCGCCGATTCCCTGGCGCCCAAGCGCGTCGGCGAAATGATGTTCCCGATCGCCGAAGCCTTCGTCGAGCGCTCCATCCTGGTCAGCGACGACGACATCATCGCCGCGCAGAAGGCGCTGTGGAACCGGGCGCGCATCATTTCCGAACCGGGAGGTGCCGCCGCCTTCGCCGCGATCCTGTCCGGCCGCTACAAGCCCGCGTCAGGCGAACGCATCGCCGTTCTGGTCTGTGGCGCCAACGCAAACCCCGCCAATTTCTGATTGCAACCATTTCGGCCGGGTTCACGTTTTTTCAAACTGCCTCGCCTTTGCCGTGTTTGCTGGTATTCTTCGACTCGTGAGGCTTGGGCTATCGTGCCCGTTCCCACGGCATGATCCCGAAAAGAGGACTCCGGTTCGACAACAGATCATGTTTAATGAGATAGAGCCCCATTCCGGTTCATTCGGAAGGGAACGCTCTTGGAAGGGCCGATGACGGAACGACCCATCTTCAGCAGCGATCGCGGACTGGCCGGACGCCTGGCCTTGAGCCGGCTGGCGACGCGGATCTCGATGGTGGTCGAGCGCGGTTGGCCACTGCTGCTTCCGCTGGTCATTGTCGCCTGCCTGTTCCTCACTGCCTCCTGGTTCGGCATTTTCTCCCGGCTGCCGGATGCGGTACGCATCGGCCTTGTCGCCGCATTCGGCCTGGCAGTGCTTGCCGCACTCTATCCGCTGCGTTTCTTCCGCATGCCCGCCGCGACCGAGATCGACCGCCGCATCGAGGCGGCCAACAAGCTGCTGCACAGCCCCGTTCTGACGCAGGCCGACCGGCCAAGCGGCCGGGAAAGCAGCTTCTCGCAGGCGCTGTGGCGCGAGCACCAGAAGCGCATGGCCGCAAGGCTCGACAGCCTCGGCGCCGACGTGCCGCGCACGCGGGTGCCGGAGCGCGACCCCTGGGCGCTGCGCGCTGTAGTCGCACTTTTGCTCGTCACCGCCTTTGCCTTCTCCTTCGGGCCGACGGGTGGCCGAATAGGCGACGGGTTCAGCGCCCGTGGCATGCACGACGCCGTGCCGCCGCGCATCGACGCCTGGGTGACGCCGCCGGCCTATACAGGCAAGCCGCCGATCTTCCTGACCGCCGACGCCAACCAGGCGACGCCGACCTTTCATGTCCCCGAGGGTAGCGACGTCTCCTTGCGCGTCACCGGTGGCTCGGGCGAGGAAACGCTTGCCTATGCCGACAAGGATGGCAGCGCGCGCAGCATCGATCCGGCCAGCCCTCAGGCCACCTCGGCCAAGCCGGCCGCGGGCCCGGCGGTGCCGTCAAAGGTGCGCCAATTCACAGGCAAGCTGACGAGCGACGGCACGCTCACGCTGAAATCGGGCGAGGACGAACTCGGCCGCTGGGCCTTCGCCGTGATCCCTGACAAGCCACCGCAGATCCGCTTCGTCGGCGAGCCCAAGCGCGCCGCCAATGGCGCTTTCGAGCTCAACTATCAGATCGACGACGACTATGGCGCCGCCACCGCCAAGGCGGTCTTCGCGCTGGCCGATCCGCAAGCGCCGGGTGCGCATCCGCTCTATGGCCCACCCGATATGCCGCTGACGCTGCCGCGCCGCGGCGGCAAGTCGAATGCCGCCAAGACCACGAAGGACCTGACCGAGCATGTCTGGGCCGGCAGCAGCATCAAGCTGACGCTGGTCGCCACGGACGACGCCGGACACACCGCGTCCAGCGAGACCAAGACGCTGGTGATGCCCGAGCGGCCGTTCACCAACCCGTTGGCGCGGGCGGTGATCGAACAGCGCCGCCTGCTGGCGCTTGACACCAATGCCAAGCCACACGTGCTCGACTTGATCGACGCCATCACGCTGCGGCCTGAAGACACGTTCGACACCATGTCCCACTACCTCGCCATAATGAGCGCGCGCAGCCGGCTGAAGCTGGCCGGGAACGACGATCAGCTGCGCAGCGAGGTCGCCTATCTCTGGGAAATCGCGCTTGGCATCGAGGAGGGCAACCTCTCGGCCGCCGAAAAGCGGCTGCGCCAGGCGCAACAGGCGCTGCAGGACGCCATCAAGAACGGCGCCAGCGACCAGGAAATCGAGAAGGCGATGAAGGAACTGCGCGAGGCGATGAACCAGTTCCTGCAGGAATTCGCCGAACGCGCCAAGCAGAACCCGAACGCACCGCAAATGCAGCAGAACGGCCAGGAACTGCGCCAGAGCGACATCGACCGCATGATGGACCAGATCGAGAACCTGGCGAAGTCGGGTGATCGCGACAAGGCGCAGCAATTGCTGTCGCAGTTGCAGGACATGATGAACAATCTCCAGGCCGGCCGTCAGCAACAGGGCGGCGAGCAGGACAGCCAGATGCGCCAGCAGATGGACAAGCTTGGCGAGATCCTGCGGAGCCAGCAGGAGATGATGAACGATACTTTCCGCATGGACCAGATGCAGCGCGGCGAGCGCCAGCGCGGGCAGAACCCCGACGAGCAGCTTGGACAAGGCAGTGGCGAGAATCAGGACAGGCAGGGTCTGGGCCAAGACCAGGATCCGCGCGCCAGGCAAAAGCCGATGACGCCGCAGGAATTCGCCGATGCGCTGAAGCAGCTGCAGGAGGGCCAGGGGCAGCTGAAAAGCGATCTCGAGCAGTTGAAGAAGGGCCTCGAAGGCATGGGCATGGAGCCCAATGAAGGATTTGGCGAGGCCGGTAAATCCATGGGCAGCGCCGAGCAGGCGCTCGGCGAAGGGCAGGGCGATGAGGCCGTCGGTCATCAGGGCCGGGCGCTCGAGGCGCTGCGCAAGGGCGCCAAGGACATGATGAAGCAGATGCAGGCCATGCAGGGCGACCAGGGCGGCAGCCAGGAAGGCGGCCGCCAGCAGAATGCCGACCGCGATCCGCTCGGCCGGCCACGCGCCAGCCAAGGCCCCGATTTCGGCGATTCGGTGAAAGTGCCCGACGAGATCGACGTCCAGCGCGCGCGCCAGATCCTGGAAGCGATCCGCAAGCGGCTCGGCAATGCGCTGAGCCCCGATATCGAGCGCAGCTATCTCGAACGGCTACTGGAGCTGAAATAGGGCGATACCAGAAAAAGTGTGAGCCGTTTTCCGTCCGGAATTGCGTCAGAAGCGCGAAGTGGTCGCCGGTCCATTCGGCAACCGGCTGCATTTCCATCAAGACGTATCCTGAAGCGGAAGAAGCCGTCAGCGGCTGTCGAGCATTCCGGCCGCCTGCGCCATCTCATATTCCCTTCGCGAATAGCGCTGGAATGCCGGACGGGCGGCAAGACGATCCATATAGGCTCGGAAGACCCGATGCTCGGGCAGCACGCGCAGCACGTTTGTCGCAAAATAGACGCCACTGCCGATTTGCGTGTCTGCCGCCGTAAATTTGTCGCCGGCGATATACGGCCGCGACGAAAGCGTCTTCTCCAGATTGGCAACCATCTCGGAGAAGGACCCGTAGGAATAGCGGCTGCCCATGAATTCTTTGCCATGTGCCTTGGCGGCCACCACTGGATCTAAGACGGAATCCGAATAGACCAGCCAGGTCAGATAAGTGGCCCGCGCACGATCGCCGATGGCGGGCGCGAGGCCGGCTTCGGCGAAGGTATCGGCGAGATAGATGGTTATCGCGGCGCGTTCGGTGATGATGGTGCCGTCGTGGTCGATGGCCGGCACCTTCTTGTTCGGCTGGATTGCCCGGTAGGATTCAGGAACGCCCTCTTTCGCACGGATGTCGACGCGCGAGAATTCGAACGGCACACCGAGTTCCTCGAGCAGCCAATGGACGCCGGAGGCACGTGACCAGGGATTGTGGTAGAAGATGATCATTCATCATTCTCCAGTTGGCGACGGGCCTTTCTATCATGCGGCTCCTGACAGCTTTCCGTCAGGACGGACAACAGAGGACGCGAAGCGGCGGCGATCAGCCGAAGCATTCAGACACCTTGCCTGAACGCTTCCCGGATCGCCTCTTGCATGCCGTCGATCGCCTCGCCGGATGCGTTCGGGTTGCGATGCATCACCACATTCGAGGAATCGATGGCGCCGAACCCATCGACGGATGACAACTCACGGCAGCCGTCCGGAATGTTGCTGCGCGAAATCGGCGCGATCGCCAACCCCGAGGTGACGGCAAGCTTCAGCCCGCCATTGGTGTCGCTCGTATAGGCGACGCGGTAGGCAAGGCCGCGCTGCTCCAGCGATTTGATGGCGAAATCCTTGCACCAGCCTGCCCGGTTGTAGAGGGCGATCGGCACCGGACGTTCTTCATGCATGTGATGCAGGTTCGAGGTCACCCAGACGGTCGGATCGTGCATCAGCACCTCGCCGCCGGACGGATCCTGCCATTCGAACACCACGCACAGATCGAGTTCGCCGGCGGCGAGCGCCGCGATCTGTGCCCCCGAATGCGCGTAGCGAACGGTAACCTCGACCTGGGCGTGGCGTTTCGAAAACGCGCCGAGCGCGCGTGACAAGATGGCGAGGCCATATTCCTCGGGAATGCCGATGCGCACCGGCCCGCCCAGCGGCGCCGCGGTGATCGACGCCGCTGTCTCGTCGAGCAGCGAGACGATACGGCGGGCATTGACGATGAGTTCGCCGCCCCGCCGCGTCAGTACGACACCACGTGAACCGCGCTCGAACAGGCTGTCGCCGACCAGTCCTTCAAGTTTTTTCATCTGCATCGACACGGCCGACTGGGTGCGGCCCGCCTGCTCCGCCGCCTTGGTGAAATTGCCGGTCTCGGCAATGGCCACGAAGGTGCGCAGGAGATCGCTGTCGAGGGTCGGCCGCATGGAATCCGCCATAAGAGAATTTGATTGCTGGCATCATTCCAATTCGTTTGCAACATGTCAAACGCCGGACGATAGTCGCCTCACCCATTGGATATGCGGCTGCGAAACCAGCTGCGGACCAACCTAAAGAGTCCTCACTCGTACCCGCTACCCGAAACGGTGGCGGGTTCTTTTTGATCCGGAGTCGGACGCTTCGGATCATACGCGCAGGAGCCTGAACGCAGATGCACAATAGGATGGTGCGCGGCATCCTGAGCCTGTGTCTGGGTGTGCTGGTCTTCTCGCTGCAGGACCCGCTGGTCAAATCCGTGTCGAGCGGTTACCCGGTGACCGAGGTGATGGCGATCCGTTCGGTCGTCGCCTTGCCGATCCTGATCGTTCTTGTCCACGCCGATGTCGGCCTGCGGGCGATCCTGTCGAAACGGTTCGGCCTGCTGACGGTGCGTGCCTTCATCCAGTTCACCTCCTACACGGTGTACTATCTGGCCATCGCCGCCCTGCCGCTGGCCGACGCCATTGCGCTCTATTTCATGGCGCCGCTTTTCATCATGGCGCTGGCCGGACCCTATCTTGGCGAGCGCGTCTCCTGGCAGACGCTGGCGACCGTACTGATCGGGCTGCTCGGCGTTGTCGTGATGATGCGGCCCGGCGCCGGGCTGTTCGACGGGGCAGCGCTGTTGTCGTTGGGCTCGGCGGCACTATACGGCTTCTCGCAGCTGATGACCCGAAAGATCGGCGACACCGAATCGTCCACCGTCATGGCCTTCTATCAGAACGGCGCTTATCTGATCGGCGCCGCCGCGGTCGCCACCACGTTTCACCTTGCCGGCGTAACCCACGCCGTTCACCCGAGCCTGGAGTTTCTGGTGCGGCCGTGGATATGGCCGACGCTGCCGGATTTCCTCAAGATGGCCGCCTGCGGTTTCGTCGCCTCGGCCGGCATGATCTTCTTGTCACAGGGCTACCGGCTGGCGCCGGCCAACCGCGTCGCCACCTTCGAATATACCGGCATCCTGTGGTCGCCGCTCTGGGGTTTTCTGTTCTTCGCCGAAGTGCCGCGGCCGACCACCGTGATCGGTGCCGCCCTCATCATCGGCGCCGGCCTGCTGGCCCTCAACGCGGGGCGACGCCAGAGCACGGCACCCGCGCTCGCCGCCACCGATCCAGCCTGATCAGGCGAAGCAGATCAGCGCCTTATCCACGCGTGAACGGATCTCGGCCAGTGTGAACGGCTTCTGCACGACATCGAGGATGATGCCGTTCAGTTCCTCGGCGCGCTCGCGCTGGTCGGCATAGCCGGTCATCAGCATGATCTTCATCGCCGGAAAAAGGGCGGCCGCCGCGATCGCCATCTCGATACCGTCCATCTCCGGCATACGGATATCGGAAACGACGAGGTCGTAACCGCCATTCGCGGCCCGGATCAGCGAAAGGCCTTGCGCGCCATCCGCGGCGATATCGATTGCATGGCCGGCGCGTTCGAGCGCGCGGGCTGCGAGGGTACGGACGGACTCATCGTCCTCGACGATCAGAAGCTTTGCCATGGCCGGCATATTTGGCGGGCAAAAGTTGACTTTTCCTGAACCGGAAACGCAGCAGCAGCGAAATCCATCACCGCCGCATCGAACAATTACCACGACGATTTTTGAGCACGCCTACAGGTTCGCGATAATGCTCCCACAAATCCTAAGCATCGCCTTTCACAACACCGACGAACGGCAGTTCGCGAAAGGCGTGGGCGACGTCCATGCCGTAGCCGACGACGAAATAATCGGGGCAGTCGAAGCCGACATAATCGGCATTGAGCGCGGTCTGGCGGCGCATGCGCTTGTCGAGCAGCACCGCTATGGAACAACTCCTGGCGCCACGCGACAGCATCAGGTCGCGCGTGAAGGTCAGCGTCTTGCCCGATTCCAGAATGTCATCGATCAACAGCACGTCGCGGCCGGCAACCTCGTTGTCGATGTCGCGCAGCACTCTCACCTCGCCACTGGTGGTGCCGGCGCCGTAACTGGAAATGAAGATGAATTCGACCTCCGGCGACAGGCCGACATCGTGCATGGCGCGGATCAGGTCGGCCGCG
Source organism: Mesorhizobium sp. B2-4-17 (assembly GCF_006441275.1). Taxonomy (NCBI): domain Bacteria; kingdom Pseudomonadati; phylum Pseudomonadota; class Alphaproteobacteria; order Hyphomicrobiales; family Phyllobacteriaceae; genus Mesorhizobium; species Mesorhizobium sp. B2-4-17. Next base: position 71,170 of record NZ_VFUX01000029.1, read on the forward strand.
AAGACGAACGAGCCTTTCAGCACCGAGATCACCAGCAGATCATGGTAATCGTGCTCGGCGATCTCCTTGGCGAGCTCGAGATTGCGCCGCGCGATCGCCGATGCCGAAAACAGGACTTCGATGTCCTTGTTGCGTACGATGGGCATTGATGGCCTTCCCGATGATCGCCTACTCGGCGAAAGTGACCAAAACGGTTCTTACGCCGTTCTTAGGCACGTCGAGCCGACTGGCAAAGCCGAATCTTTCGCCCGAGGCCAGCGCGTGGCCGGATGTCCCCAACGTATAGCGGGTTGTGCGCCCGTCATTGCCCGTCACCCGGATTTCGAGCGGCGGCAGGGTCGCCGGACCCGTCCCGTCATTGGCGGCCTCGCCATCGACGAACAGCACAGGGTTCGCGCCGGAGGCGTCGACGCGCGAGGTGACGCCTGAAATGGTCAGTGCCGAAGCTTGCGCGCCGGTCAGGAGCGGTGCTTGGCGCACCAGCACATGCCCGCCGGAGATCCAGAAGGCGGCAAGGGCGGCGCCGATGCCGGCGATCCAGAAGACCGGCCCGCCGCGCGAGGCCGGCGGCCGCTCCGCCGGCGCCTCTGGCTTACGCAGCATATCCATGCCCTCTACGGGCGGCGTGACAATCGGGCGCGGCTGCGGTGGTTTGGCTTGTGTGGCCGCAGCTGTCCGCGGCATCACGACATAATCGGCATCGACGATATCGGGCGCCGGACCGCGCACGATCCGATGCGCCACGGCAATTGCCAGCGGATCGGTCATGATTTCGCCGGAAACCGGGCGCGCGGTTCGCTCGTCAGCCGTCATGGCCCAGTATTGCACCTGTTCGCTTTTCGTTTCTTTTGCGTAAACACAAATGGTTAACGTTTCACCACCGGAGCCCTCGTGACGCGCCGAAAGAGCATAGAAATTAACCGCCGGTTAACCATGCCGGCCGATGGTCTTTTCCCAGAACGGGCCGGCTCGCCGCCGGCAGAGCCGGATGATTTCAGGTCGAATCGACGTGAAATTCGAATCCGGCTCTAAATCAAAGAGGTGGAGCATGATGTCGTCCGAAAGCCGCTTCACACTTTTCGGCATCATGCTCTAGGAATTTCAGGTCGCCGAAATTGATTCGCTTCGAAAATGTCGGCCTCCGCTATGGCATGGGTCCGGAGATACTCCGCGACATTTCCCTGCACATACCGGAGCGCTCCTTCCAGTTCCTGAGCGGCCCTTCGGGCGCCGGCAAGACGACATTGCTGCGCCTGCTCTTCATGTCGTTGAAACCGACGCGCGGCCTGATCACCATCTTCGGCAAGGACCGCTCGCGCATCTCTCGCACCGAATTGCCGCATCTCAGGCGCCGCATCGGCGTGGTGTTCCAGGATTTTCGCCTGCTCGACCACATGACCACCTATGAAAATGTCGCGCTGCCGCTGCGCGTGCGCGGGCGCGAGGAAGCGAGCTACCGCACCGATGTCACCGAGCTGTTGAAATGGGTTGGGCTGGGCGAGCGCATGCATGTGCTGCCGCCGGTCCTGTCGGGCGGCGAGAAGCAGCGCGCCGCGATCGCCCGCGCCCTGATCGAACAGCCCGAGATCCTGCTGGCGGACGAGCCGACCGGCAATGTCGATCCGCCCCTGGCGCGGCGCCTGCTGCGGCTGTTCATCGAGCTCAACCGGCTCGGCACCGCCGTGGTCATCGCCACCCACGATCTTGGCCTGATGGAACAGGTCGACGCACGCCGCATGATCCTGGCTGGCGGAAGGCTGGATGTCTATGACTGAGCTGTCCGCAGAACACCTGGAAGACCGTGACGCCGAGTTGGCCGAGGCAAGGCCGCGCGCCCAGCGCCGGATGGCGCCGATCGTGCCGGCGCAAAACATCGCCGGCCGTGCGCTGGTCCTGGTCATCGCCATCATGACCTTCCTGTCCTGCCTCACCTTCGGCGCGGTGACGCTGGTGCGCGACACCGCCTCGGTCTGGGAGAACCAGATCTCGCGCGAGGCGACGATCCAGATCAAACCGGTCGATGGTCTCGACATGGAAGCAGCGCTTGCCCAGGCTTCGCGGATCGCCGGCGAATTCCCCGGCGTGCAGTCGACAAAGATCATCGACCGTGAAGCCACGGCAAGGCTTCTCGAACCGTGGCTGGGTTCGGGCCTCAACATCGACGACCTGCCGGTGCCGCGCCTGATCATCGTCACCATTGACGAGAACAGTCCACCCGACTTCGCCGCCATGCGCGCCGCGATCGCCCCGAAGCTGCCGAGCGCATCACTCGACGATCACCGCACCTGGGTCGACCGGCTGGTGGCTATGGCCCGCACCACGGTGACCATCGGCATCGCCGTGCTGGTCTTGATGCTGTCGGCGACCGTGCTGACCGTGGTGTTCGCAACCCGCGGCGCCATGGCCGGCAATGGTCACATCATCGAGGTGCTGCATTTCGTCGGTGCCGAGGCGCGGTTCATCGCGCGCGAATTCCGCCGGCATTTCCTGGTCACCGGCATGAGGGGCGCGGCCGCCGGCGGCGCGGCGGCGGTGCTGGTCTTCGTCGTCTTTTCCTGGTGGTCGTCGCGCAACATGGCGACGCCCCAAGCCGATCAGGCAACCGCCCTGTTCGGCAATTTCGCCATCGGCTCGGCAGGCTATCTCGGGGTGCTCATGATGGTGCTGGTGATCGGCGCGCTGACGGCGGCGACCTCGCATGCCACGGTCGTAGCCTATCTCAGTGACATCGACGTTCGCCAACCCGATGCATGAAAAAAGGGGACGCGCTTTTGGGTCGACGGCCGGGATGAACGCAGAACGATCACGGATGGAGAATTTGCGTAACGCAAAGTGCGACTTTTACCTACCAAAGGCCCCATTTCGGGATTAACCATATGGCTATGGACGTGCGGGATTCGACCGGGACGGTTGGACAGATGCCGTTGGTGGCTCGTTCGCGCGCCCACGGCAGGGTCAGCCGTTTACGGAGCGCCCTGCGTTTCTCCGCCCTCTCCCTCCTAATCCTCGCAACATTGTTTGCCGGCGGCTTCGGCTGGTTTGCCAACAAGGTCAGCCACTTGACCACGCCAGCCAACCCGGCCAAGGCCGATGCCATCATCGTGCTGACCGGCGGCCAGTCCCGCCTCGACGCCGCGATGGACCTGCTGGCGTCCGGCAAGGGCGAGCGTCTCCTGATCAGTGGCGTGCACCCGTCCGCCAGCCGTCGCCAGCTGCAGGCCGCGACCGGTGGCGACAAGAAGCTGTTTTCCTGCTGCGTCGACATCGACCGCGCCGCGCTCGACACGATCGGCAATGCCGAGGAAAGCGCCAAATGGGTCGAAAGCCATGCCTACAACACGGTGATCCTCGTCACCAACAACTACCATATGCCGCGCAGCCTCCTGGAAATGGGCCGTCTGCTGCATGGCGCCAAGCTGGAACCCTACCCGGTGGTCAATTCCAATCTCGACAATGGTGGCTGGCTGACCAAGCCGCAGGCCCTGCGCGTGCTGTTCACCGAGTACAACAAATATCTGCTGGCGCTGGCACGCGGCATCGTGCCGGTGAAGCAGACGCCCGACGGCCTCGCACTGGCCGAGACCGCGGCTGGCGGCTAAGCCCTCGGCGCTGCATCATCACGCTTCGTCTCTCCCTTTCGACGCCTTCAGGCGCATGATCTCCTGCTCGAGCTGTTGAATACGCCTGTCCCGTTCGCCGAGGGCCGCCGTCACATCCGCTGCCTCGAAACGCTGCGGAATATGTTGCGGGCAATTGGCGTCCCAGGCCGAAACCGTGAACAGGATGACCTGCTCGGGACGCGCCCTGTAATCCTGCGGCATCAGTCTCGCCGTCAGCTCCGCATCGTTTTCGACGACGCGCGCCGTGCCCCAAACCTTGATACGCTGGCGCAGCATGTAGTCGATCAGGAACAGGAAGGCGCGCGGGTTATCGGCCAGGTTGCCCTGCGTGATGAACTGCCTGTTGCCCGAAAAATCCGCGAAGCCGATCGTCTTCTCGTCCAGCACCTTGAGAAAACTGGCCGGCCCGCCGCGATGCTGGATGTAGGGCTGGCCATCGCCGTTGGCCGTCGACAGAAACACGCTGGTCTGCGCTTCGATGAAGGCGGCAAGGTCCGGCGTGATATCAGCCTGCCAGCTGCCGCGCTCCTCGACTCGGGCGTAAGACTGGCGCGAACCTTTGCGCGCCTGGATCGCCTTGACGGTCGGCGTAAAGGCGACGTCGCTGGTGAATGCATGCGCGTTCATCGAAAGCCTCCTTGCCCGGAACGGGACCTATGGCAGTTGACGCGACTCCGGACCGAAACCGTTTCACACTTTCCTGGAGTTGCTCTAAAGCCCGAGCTCCGACAGTGATGGATGGTCGTCCGGGCGGCGCCCGAGCGGCCAGTCATATTTGCGGTCGGCCTCGCTGATCGGCAGGTCGTTGATGCTGGCGATGCGCAGGCGCATCAGCCCGTGTTCGTCGAACTCCCAGTTCTCATTGCCATAGCTGCGGAACCAGGAGCCGCTGTCGTCGTGCCATTCATAGGCGAAGCGCACGGCGATGCGGTTGCCGTGGAACGCCCAGACCTCCTTGATCAGCCGGTAGTCGAGTTCACGTGTCCATTTGCGTGTCAGGAAAGCCTGGATCGCATCGCGCCCCTGCAGGAACTCGGAGCGGTTGCGCCAGCGGCTGTCGGTCGTATAGGCGAGCGCGACACGTGCCGGATCGCGCGAGTTCCACGCATCCTCCGCCATGCGCGCTTTCTGCGCTGATGTCTCGGCGGTGAAAGGGGGAAGCGGAGGACGGCTCTCGGACATCGCGGTTCCTTCATTGACAGGCCGCCATATGCGAGCCGTTTCATCAGATGTAAGGCCTTCCACCATTTAAATGCAGATGGCATATTCGCAACCCATCCTTCCATTTTCTGGGAGCATCAATGGATCGTCTCGAAGCCATGTCCCTTTTTGTCGCCGTGGTGGAGGCCGGCAGCCTTTCCGCCGCGGCGCGCCGCTTCGGCATTCCGCTGGCGACCGTCAGCCGCAAGGTTTCCGATCTGGAGCGCCATCTGAACACCCGTCTCCTGAACCGCTCGCCCCGCCGGCTGACACCGACCAATGCCGGCGAGGCCTATCTTGCCGCCTGCCGGCGCATACTCGACGATGTCGATGAGGCGGAACGCACGGCGGCGGGCGAGTACAGCGCCCCGACCGGTGAGCTTGCCATCACCGCCCCGGTCGTCTTCGGCCGCCTTCATGTGCTGCCGGTCGTCACCGGCTTTCTGGCCGCCTATCCTGACGTCAACATCCGCCTCACCCTGGTCGACCGCATAACCCAGTTGGTCGAGGACCATTTCGATCTGGCGCTTCGCATCGGACAATTACCCGACTCGAGCCTTGTTGCCCTTGGCGTCGGCGCGATCCGCCGCGTCGTCTGTGCCAGCCCGGCCTATCTGGCCGAGCACGGCACGCCCATGAGCTTGGATGACCTGAACGCGCACGGTTGCGTCACCTTCGAGGGGCTTGCCTCCGCCGCCCAATGGATCTTCGCCAGCGGCAAGAGGGAAGTCACGGTTCCGGTCCGCTCGCGGCTTCAGGTCAACACCGCCGAAGCGGCGATCGACGCCGCGATTGCCGGCGTCGGCCCGACGAAGGTGCTCTCCTATCAGGTCGATGCCGCGGTGCGGTCAGGCATGTTGCGTATCCTGCTGCGGGAATTCGAGCCGGAACCGTGGCCCGTCAGCCTAGTGCATGCGGGCCACGGCCTGCTGCCGGTCAAGCTGCGTGCCTTTCTCGACTTCGCCGCCCCGCGTCTGAAGGAGCGACTGGCCCGATTGGGATAGCGTGACCGGATCAAGGCCGCGTTTGCGGACCTTGCTTCAGCATCGGTCGGGACAGGCCTGGGCCATTTCCTTTTTCCCCGCGCTTGGTGTAACCAACGCACACTTCCTCACCGGACCTCCCCGATGCTCTATGTCAGATCGCTGGCGTTCAACTTCGTCTTCTACGTCAATCTGATCGTCCAGATGATCCTCTGGACGCCCTACTATTTCCTGTCTCCCCGTCACCGCGCCTGGTTCGTGCCGAAATTCTGGTCGCGCAGCTGCATGTGGCTCTATGACAAGATCGCCGGCACCAAAAACGACATCACCGGGCAGGAGAACCTGCCTGAGGGCTCTTTCATCTTGGCACCCAAGCACCAGTCGTTCTGGGACGCGATCGCTTTCTTTCCTTTTCTCCAGGACCCGCTCTACATCCTCAAGCGCGAGTTGACCTGGATCCCTTTCTTCGGCTGGTACATCATGAAGATGCGCATGATCCCGGTTGATCGCGGCAGCCGCTCCAAAGCCTTGAAGGCCGTGGTCGCGGCGACCAAGGAAGAGATGGCGCGCAACCCACGCCAGCTGATCATCTATCCCGAGGGCACGCGCCGGGCGCCGGGCGACGAGCCGGCCTACAAATACGGCATCGTCGAAATCTATACGCAGCTTGGCGTTCCGGTTGTACCGGTCGCCCATGTAGCCGGCCTCTATTGGCCGCGCCGCAAGTTCCTGCGCTATCCCGGCACCATCAAGGCGCGTTTCCTGCCGCCCATACCGCCCGGCCTGAGCAAGGACGAGTTCATGGCGCGGCTGATCGGCGAGACCGAAGCCGCCTGCGACCAGCTTCTTGCCGACGCATCGCGCACTCCAAACCCTCCGGCCCTGCCGCCTACGGCGATCAAGCGGCTGGGGGAACTTGGCGTCAAGGCTTAAGCGAACGCCCCGGCTGGCAATCAGCCGTAAACCGCCAACACCGTGGTCAGCACCAGCGTTGCGGCAAAGAACAGATTGATGACCCGCGACGCCGCCGGCCTGCGCAACATGCCGGCGAACGCCGCCCCGGCGACAAGCCAGAGGGCGTGGATGGCAACGATCATCAGGGTGAGAACACCAAGCTTCGTCCATGGGCCGAGCCCGGCGCCGGCCTCGCTCGAAGTAGCACCGGCGAACACGGCGGCGATCGCCACATAGGCCTTCGGGTTGGCGACCGCCAGCAGGAATCCAGCCGGCCCGGTCGGGCGCGAAGCCTCGGCAGTGCGTGCCGCGAGCGGCGGCGCCGTGGCGATTCTGAAGGCGAGATAGAGAATGTAGGCCGCCGACGCGGCAGCCAGCAACGGCGCCAGCCCCGGCATCGAAGCAAGCGCCGCCATGAACCCGGTCGCCACGACCAGCAGCACGGCGATCGTGCCAAGCACGATCCCACAGGTGTAGCGCAGCGAGTGGCGCAGGCCGAAGGCGGCGCCAGCGGCGGTGACGCTTATCGTTGCCGGTCCCGGGCTGCCCATGACGACGGTCGATGCAAGCACAAGCGCCAGAAGCTGGCGCCAAGGGGCCGGCTGCGAAAGAAGCGGTTCGAACATTTGCACCTCATCCTGCCCTGTGTGCGAAAGACGGTATGGCAAGACTTGAGGGTGGTCTTGGACGTTCGTGTGCGGCGGCGCGGGAAGCTTCAGCCGCTGGCCTTGTCGAGTTCGGCGATATCGTCGGCGGTCAGTTTCAGCGACGCAGCCTTGATCAGACTGTCCATCTGGCTCGGCTTGGTGGCGCTGGCGATCGGCGCGGTGACGCCTGGCCGCGCGATAACCCAGGCAAGCGCGATTTCCGCTTGCTTGGCCGAATGCCTGGCCGATACCGCGTCGAGTGCCGCAAGGATGCGCATGCCGCGCGGGTTGAGATAGTCCTTCACTCCGCCGCCACGGGGGCTTTGGCCAAGATCGGCCTCGCTGCGGTACTTGCCGCTCAGGAAACCCTTGGCGAGGCTGAAATAGGTGATAACGCCGATATCCTCGGCCACGCACAAATCGCGCAGCGGCCCATCGAAGGACGAGCGATCGTAGAGATTGTATTCCGGCTGCAGCACCTCATAGCGCGGCAGGCCGCGCAGGCTCGCCACATCGAGTGCCGCCCGCAACTGGCCGGCATCGAGATTGGAACAGCCGATATTGCGGACCTTGCCCTTGGCGAGCAGCTTCTCGTAGGCACCGAGGGTTTCCTCATAGGGCGTGGTCGGATCCGGCCAGTGCGACAGATAAAGGTCGATGACATCGGTCTGCAGGCGTTCCAGCGACGCCTCGACGGCCTTTTCGATGTAGGCGGCGGAGAGGTCCTTGTGGCCCTGGCCCATATCCGATCCGACCTTGGTGACCACCAAGACCTTGTCACGGTTGCCGCGGTCCTTCATCCAATTGCCGATGATGGTTTCGGACTCGCCGCCCTTGTGGCCCGGAACCCAGCGCGAATAGGCGTCCGCCGTATCGATGGCATTGAGTCCGGCCCCGACGAAGCGGTCGAGCAGGTCGAAAGAGGTTTTCTCGTCAGCGGTCCAGCCGAAGACATTGCCGCCCAGGACAAGCGGCGCGATGGAAAGGTCGGTGCGACCGAGACGGCGTTTCTGCAAGGCGGATCTCCGTGATGGTTGAAACCGGGCGGACGCTGCCCGCTGGCTGGGATTCGGAGCCTAACCTAGGTGTCGCCGCGTCGAGGTCAAAGGCCTGGCTGCTTTTTTCCGCAGAGCCAACGCTCACAAAGGCGCTATCCGGTGCGCAACATCCTCCAGCCAATGGTCACGGATGCCCAGCGCTTCCAGATGCTTCAGCGTACTGAAGACATAATCCTCGTTGTTGCCGGATTGGCCGACCGCGCCGCGCACCACGGCCGCCGCATCGGCGGCTGCCAGCGCACCGGCATATTGCTCGTGCTTGCGGTCGACGATGTAGGTAACCGCTTCGACCATATCGCCGCCGTCGAGCCGAATCTTGAGCGTGCGCTCGAGATAGACGCTGGTGACGAGTTCGCGCTCGCGCAGATAGGCAATGACCTCGTCGCGCAAATCGCCGGGCACACGGTATGCAAGGCCGACGCAGGAACCGCCATGGTCGAGACCGAGCACCAGTCCGGGCCGCTGGCGCGTGCCGCGATGGACGAAGGAGTAGACACAGAGCGAGCGGCGATAGCCATGCAGCTGCGCGCGCCGCGTCTCGACATGCGCGAAACCCGGTCGCCAGATCAGCGAACCGTAGCCAAACACCCAAAAATCGCCCATATCGCCGCGCCTGATCGCAAAAAGAATGGCAATGCCGCACCGGAACACGGTGTTTTTTCCGACCGTCTCCGTCTACCTATTCGTCTCTGTCTACCTGGTGTTGTCGGAATCGAAGGTCCGTCCACCCATACCCATGCGTTAACGAGAGCCAAAGCATGACGTCAAGTGACGACCGCCGACCAAAGTCCCGCCGCGGCCTGTTCTGGCTCGTGGCGCTCATCGTTGTGCTGTTCGCCATCTACAGCGCCGGCTGGTTCTATTTGGCCAACAGGGTCAGGACCGAGGCCGACAAGGCGGTCGCCACGCTCAACAAGAGCGGCATCCAGGCCGGCTGCGCCAACCTCCAGGTCAGTGGCTATCCGCTGAGCTTTGCCGTCTCTTGCGACAATCTGGCCTATGAGGACGACGCCAAGAACATCGCGGCCTCGTCTGGCTCCTTCAATGCGGCCGCGCAGATCATCCAGCCCCTGTCGCCGACCGCCGATCTGCGCGGTCCGCTCAGGACCTCTGTCCCCGGCATGGTGCCGCTGTGGATCGACTGGGACAATCTGCAGGCCAACGTCAAACTGTCATGGCCGCTGCCACGGCGCATCGCATTGCAGGCGGAGGGCCTGTCCGGTCAAACCGATCCGGCCGACGACACCGATCCGGTGGAACTGTTCAGCGCCGGCAAGGCGTCAGGCCAGCTGCAGCCGAACGGTCAGGACGTCGACTATGTCGGCAGCTTCACTGATCTCGAGATCGACCCCGACGCGATTGGCGGGCGCGTGGTGCCGGCGCTCGATGCCAGCGGCGACGCCACGCTGAAGAATGGTGTCGCGCTGATCGGAACGCAGGTGAAGAGCCTGCGCGGCCAGAGGGTCGAGATCCGCAACCTCGATCTGTCGTCAGGCACGGCGCGGGTTACCGTGTCGGGGCCGCTGTCGGTGGATGCCGAAGGCCTGGTCGACGCCGATCTGATGATCAGGATCAAGGATCCGAAAGCCGTGGCGACAATTCTTGCCGGCGCGATACCCGAACAGAAGAACGCCATCGAACAGGGCTTTGCCGCTCTCGCTCTGCTCGGCAAGGAACCGTCGATGCCGCTGAAGGTGGTCAAGGGCAAGGCAGCACTCGGCTTCATCCCGCTGGGCAAGATCAAGCCGGTGCAATAGCTTCGATGGCAAGACCCGTGAAGCTCCTGAGTGTCGGCGCTCTGACGCTGGACACGATCCTGCGTGTCGAGGCGCTGCCCGTGCATCAGGGAAAGTTCATCGCTTCGGATGGCGTCCAGATCGCCTCCGGCATGGCCACGAGCGCTGCCTGTGCCGCACAGCGCCTCGGCGCCGAGGTGTCGTTGTGGGCGAGCACCGGCGACGATCCGATCGGCGATCAGCTGATTGCGGGGATCGAGGCGGAAGGGGTCGATTGCAGCCATGTGCGCCGCGTCAAGGGCGCCCGCTCGGCGCTGGCGTCGATCCTGGTCGACGCGCATGGCGAACGCATCATCGTGCCGTTCTATGACAGCAAGGCGCAGGCCGATCCGGTGGCCTTGCCGTTCGCGGACGCCACGGCATTCGATGCCGTGCTGGTCGACGTACGCTGGCCGGGTGCGGCGGCACTTGCCCTTGCGGCGGCGCGCGCTGCCGGCCTCCCGGCAATTCTCGACGCCGATACAGCACCGCTGGCGGTGCTGGAGCAGATGCTGCCGCTGGCCTCGCATATCGTCGCCTCCGAGCCGGCGGCGCGCATCGTCTGCGGGCACGCGCTCGACCCTGAGACCGCCTGCGCCGACTTGGCCTCGCGTACCGATGCTTTTGTCGCCGTCACCGGCGGCGCGGCAGGCACCTGGTGGTTCGACCGCTCGACCCGAACTGTTCGCCATGTCGCGACGCTAAAGGTCAAAGTGGTGGACACGCTGGCAGCTGGTGACGTTTTTTACGGTGCCTTTGCGGTGGGACTGGCGGAAGCCATGCCGATAGAGAACGCCCTGCGCTTTGCCAGCGCGGCCGCCGCGCTCAAATGCCAGCGCTTCGGCGGCAGGCTGGGCGCACCGGAGCGAACCGAGACGCTGGCAATGATGGCGGCCCACTGGCCCGCCCAAGCCTGAGAACCTGCTAGGTTTTCGCCGGGTGCTCGACCGCCTGACGCCCGAAGTCGGGCGCGTCGATATCCTGGCCGGCCTCGATGATCGAGCGGCGCACGGCACGGGTACGGGTAAACAGGTCGAACAGCTTGTCGCCGTCGCCCCAGCGGATCGCCCGCTGCAGGAACGCCAGATCTTCCGAGAACCGCGCCAGCATTTCGAGGATGGCATCCTTGTTGTGAAGGCACACGTCCCGCCACATGGTCGGGTCGGAGGCGGCCAGACGCGTGAAATCGCGAAAGCCGGAGGCGGAATATTTGATCACTTCCGTCTTGGTCACCGATTCCAGATCGTCGGCAGTGCCGACGATGTTGTAGGCGATGATGTGCGGCAAATGCGAGACGATGGCCAGCGTCATGTCATGATGCTGCGGGTCCATCGTATCGATGTTGGCGCCGCAACGGCGCCAGAATTCCGACAGCCGTTCCAGCGCACCCGGATCGGTGCCCGGCAGGGGCGTGAAGATGCACCAGCGATTGTCGAACAGGTCGGCAAAACCGGCATCCGGCCCGGATTTTTCGGTACCCGCCAACGGATGGCCGGGGATGAAATGGACGCCGTCAGGGATATGCGGCTGCATCTGCGCGATGACGGAGGCCTTGGTCGAGCCGACATCGGTGAGGATCGCACCCGCCTTCAGGGCCGGTGCGATTTCCTGCGCCACCGCGCCGGATGAGCCGACCGGCACCGAGACGATGACCAGATCGGCGTCGCGGACCGCTTCCTTCGCGTCGGTGGTGTAGGAATCGCCGAGGCCCAGTTCCTCGGCCCTCTTGAGTGTGGCCACGCTGCGCGTCGAGATGGCGACATGGCGAGCCAGCCCCTCGCGGCGGATGACGCGGGCCAGCGACGAGCCGATCAGGCCGATGCCGACCAGCGCGATCTTCTCAAACATCGGTGATGTCATGGTGCTCTAGCTTTTCAGAAATGTCGTGAGCGCGGCGACGACGCCGCGATTGGCCTCTTCGGTGCCGACAGTCATGCGCAGCGCGTTGGGGAAGCCGTAGCCGGAAACGCGCCGCAATATATAGCCGCGCGCGGTCAGGTAATCGTCCGCCGCCGCCGCAGAATGCTTCTGGTCGTCCGGGAAATGAATGAGGAGGAAATTGCCGACGCTGGGCGTCACCCGCAGCCCAAGCGCGGTCATCTCTTCGGTCAACCAGGCGAGCCAGGTCTCGTTGTGCGCAACGCTGCGCTCGATATGGGCGCGGTCGCGGATCGCGGCGATGCCGGCCTCGATCGCGGTGGTGTTGACATTGAAGGGACCGCGCACGAGATTGATGGCGTCGACGATGTGCATGGGGCCATACATCCAGCCGATCCGTGCTCCACCCAGGCCGATCTTGGAGAAGGTGCGGGTCATCACCACGTTCTCGGCGCTGCCGACCAGCTCGATGCCGGCTTCATAATCGTTGCGGCGGACATATTCGGCATAGGCCGCGTCGAGCACCAGCAGCACATGCTTTGGCAGGCCGGCATGCAAGCGGCGCACCTCCTGGAACGGCACATAGGTACCGGTCGGGTTGTTGGGATTGGCGAGGAACACGATTTTGGTATGCGGCGTGACCGCGGCCAGCATCGCATCGATGTCGGCGCGCTCGTCGGTTTCCTTGACCACGACCGGCGTGGCGCCGGCCGATTGGATGTAGATCTTGTAGACCATGAACGCGTGTTCGGTGAAAATGGCCTCGTCGCCTGGCGCCAGATAGGTCTGCGCCAGCAGGCCGAGGATCTCGTCGGAGCCGTTGGAACAGATGATGTTCTGGGGGTTGAGCCCATGCACCTCGGCGATCGCCTCGCGCAGCCGCCTCGCGGTGCCGTCCGGATAAATATCGAGCCTGGCGGCCACCTCGCGCGCGGCCTCGATCGCCTTCGGCGACGGACCGAGCGGGTTCTCGTTCGACGACAGCTTGTGGACCTTGGCGACACCGGCGGGTGCGGTACTCTTGCCGGGCACATAGGCATCGATATCCATGATGCCCGCGCGCGGGGTTGGACGTGCCTGATCCGGTGTCTGGTTCATTTTTTGCAAAATCCGTCGAAATGCCTCCACCCGGAAGCCGCAGCGGAAATACAAGCCATGGGCCGCAATGTCGAGAGGTGGCAGTGGGGCCAGCGGCCGGCATTGACGGCAAGGCGGGCGAGTTCTAGAAGAGCAGCGAACTTCCGTGGTGATTTGGCCGGTCGGCTTGCAGCCACGTTAAACAATTCGCTAAAGGGCCGTTTGCGTGATGTAACCGGCTTGCGAAGGCAATGCCGGTTTTTTGTTGTCCGTGACCGGCCGGACGAACGTATCGGCGGCGGGCGGATCGGCAGCGATTTCCGCAAACGCACGATGCAGCAAGAGAGACGTGATGGCCGCTCAGCGCGCAGGAAAGACCAACAACGAGGCCGACCAGCCGTCGAGCCCGGTGTTGCGTTTCGGGCCCGACAAGCCGCTCAAGCTCGACGCCGGCACGCTGCTGTCGCCGTTCCAGATCGCCTATCAGACCTATGGCAAGCTGAACGATGCCCGCTCCAATGCCATCCTCGTCTGCCACGCGCTGACCGGCGACCAGCATGTCGCCAACACCAATCCGGTGACCGGCAAGCCTGGCTGGTGGGAAGTGCTGATCGGCCCCGGCAAGATCATCGACACCAACCGTTTCTTCGTCATCTGCTCCAACGTCATCGGCGGCTGCCTGGGCTCCACCGGCCCGGCTTCGACCAATCCCGCCACCGGGAAACCCTATGGGCTCGACCTGCCGGTCATCACCATTCGCGACATGGTGCGTGCGCAGCAGATGCTGATCGACCATTTCGGCATCGAGAAACTGTTCTGCGTGCTCGGCGGCTCTATGGGCGGCATGCAGGTGCTGGAATGGGCGTCGAGCTATCCCGAGCGCGTCTTTGCAGCGCTGCCGATCGCCACCGGCGCCCGCCATTCCTCGCAGAACATCGCCTTTCACGAGGTTGGCCGCCAGGCCGTCATGGCCGATCCGGAGTGGCATGGCGGCAAGTATTTCGACTATGGCAAACGCCCGGAAAAGGGGCTGGCGGTGGCGCGCATGGCCGCCCACATCACCTATCTCTCGAAAGCCGCCCTGCACCGAAAATTCGGCCGCAACCTGCAGGACCGCGAAGCGTTGACCTTCGGCTTCGATGCCGACTTCCAGATCGAAAGCTATCTGCGCCACCAGGGCATGACCTTCGTCGATCGCTTCGATGCCAATTCCTATCTCTACATGACCCGGTCGATGGATTATTTCGATATCGCCGCCGATCATGGCGGTAGGCTGGCGGACGCCTTCGCCGGCACCAAGACCCGCTTCTGCCTGGTGTCCTTCACGTCTGACTGGCTGTTTCCGACCGAGGAAAGCCGCTCCATCGTGCACGCGCTCAACGCCGCCGGCGCCTCGGTGTCCTTCGTCGAGATCGAGACCGATCGCGGCCATGACGCCTTCCTGCTCGACGAGCCGGAACTGTTCGCGGCCATCAACGGCTTTATCGGCTCGGCGGCGCGCGCCAGGGGGCTCAATCCATGACTGTCAACGGTACGCAGCGCGTTGACCTCGAGGTCGTCGCAAATCTCATTCCCCCGCAATCGCGGGTGCTCGATGTTGGCTCCGGCGACGGCTCGCTGCTCGAACTCCTGCAGGACACCAAACAGATAGACGGCCGCGGGCTGGAACTGTCGCAGCGTGGTGTCAACGAATGCGTGGCGCGAGGCCTCTCCGTCATCCAGGGCGATGCCGACAAGGATCTCGAATTCTACCCGGACAAGGGTTTTGATTTCGTTGTCCTGTCGCAGACGTTGCAGGCCACCCGTAACCCGAAGCTGGTGCTCGACGAACTGCTCAGGATCGGCAACCGGGCGATCGTCTCCTTCCCTAATTTCGGCCACTGGCGCGTGCGCCTGTCGCTGTTCGTCAAGGGCCGCATGCCGGTGACCAAGGATCTGCCCTATTCCTGGTACGACACGCCCAACATCCATTTCTGCACCATCCGCGACTTCGTCAATCTATGCGAGGAACTCGGCGCGACGGTGGAAAAGGCAACCGCGCTCGACGCCAACGGCCAGAGGATCGGCCTGTCGATGCCCTGGTGGTTCTGGAATTTCTTCGGCCAGCAGGCAATATTTTTGCTGAAACGATAATGGTTGATATCTGGATTTCTTCGTGCTCCTAAGAGGTTGCTTGAATTCTTGATGCTGTAATGGGATCTCTTGGAACGTGCCGCTAAATTCCCTGAGCTATTGCCTGGTCCTGGAAATGGAGAACGCCAGGTCGGTCGATCTCGAAGAGGTCAGCGTCGGGCTGACTGCCTTGGCGCGCGAAATCGGCGCTGTTTCTTCGCTGGGTTTTGCTAGGCCACAGGTCGTTTTCTCCCATGGCGGAGACGATGCGGACACACTTTTGCTGAGAAGCAACATCGCATCCGCGGCATCGCAGCTGGAGCAGGTTGCCGACTTGATCTTCGCCGCATGCCCAGGCGGACGGTACTACGATCTTAAGAACAACGGCATTCCAGCAACCGACGGCGATGTCGTCATTTTTACAGACTCCGATACGGTCGTGGAATCTGGATGGCTCTCGGCCATGCTCGGTCCATTTCAAGATCCAGCGACCGTCGCCGTAAACGGTTACACCTACCTTTACTACGACGACTTCATGTCGCGAACGTTTGCGCTGATCTGGTTTTTCCCAATGGCGCAAAAGGACACGCGTTTTGCTTCGAAACGGGCGATAAACGCCAACAACGTGGCTTTTCGCCGTGACTGGATTGTCAATCACCCCTTTCCCGAAAACAATGGTTTCAAGGTTTCCTGTACGCTCCTGATGCGTGCGCTTGAGCGCGACGGCCACAAACTCGTCGGCGCCAATGCACGCGTCTATCATCACCCGCCGCGCGGCTGGCGATTCTTCCGCTGGCGCGCATTGGTGACCGGCCGCGATGCCGACCGGAAATTTAGAGAACTGGGGAGTCCCCATCGTGGCCGCCGGATCGCAAAGTCGCTCAGCCGGTGGCTGACCATGTCGTGGCGTACAACACGGCGCGTCGTACGGCATGCCCGGCAGACGGGAATGCCGGTCTGGCAAATTCCAATGTCTCTGCTTGTCGGCCTGGCATTCTACAGTTTGGCATTTTGGGGCCAGTTCAGCTTGGCCGTGGGTCTCGTCCATGACGAGATTGAAGTTCTGCCCGACTTTGCGGGTGAATGAATGCATTCACGCCCAAAACCGACGGCACCAAACAGCAACCGCAATCGTTCCTATCCCAGGACATCCGTAGCCCCGTGCGGATGTTCGACGCCGTTGGCGAACACCACGTCGGATTGAGAATTGTTGGTGCGCAGCGACAGTATCGCCTGCTAGGGTCCGGACCCATAAATCGCTTTCATTGATGCGGCTGACGTGATTCAAGGTCACCAACTGGAGGCTTCGATGGATCGGGACTATTTCTGGCTGACGGGCGAACAATTCTCGAAGCTCAAGCCGCATCTCCCGACTGACACGCGGGGCAAGGCTCGCGTGGATGACCGGCGGGTTATCAGCGGCATCATCCACGTCATCAAGAGCGGTGGACGCTGGGTGGACGCACCTGCCGCCTACGGTCCGAGGAAGACGCTCTACAATCGCTTCCATCGCTGGGCTAACAAGGCATTTGGACCGGGATATTCCAAGCCTTGGCCAGTGCTGGTGGGCCACCGGCACAACTGCTTATCGATTCCTCGGCTGTTCGTGCCCATCGCAGTGCGGCGGGCGGAAAAAGGGGGAACTCAACCAGGCCATTGGCAGATCACGCGGCGGGCGCACCACCAAGATCCACGCCCTGACTGATGGAATGTGCAGGCCTGTCGCCTTCCTTTTGACCGGCGGCAACGTCGCCGACTGCAAGGCGGGCGAAGTGCTGATCGATCAGATGCCGACGACAACCCTGCTGAACGCCGACAAGGGCTACGATAGCGACGCAATTCGTCGCCAGGTCAAGCAGCGCGGCGCTTTCGCCAATATTCCACCGAAGGCAAACAGGAAGTGGAAGAACTGCTTCTCGCCCTACCTCTACCGCGACCGCAACGCCATCGAGCGCATGTTCTGCAGGCTCAAGGACTTCCGCCGCATCGCCACTCGATACGATCGATTGGCTACCAACTTCCTCGCTGCGGTCTGCATCGCAGCGACAGTCAGCTATTGGCTCTAACGCCGAACCCGAACTACTTGCAAAATTGTGGGATCAAGGGCAAACAGTAGTCTGGCGTGATGTCGACGCTCAGTGCGGAAGGACAGGTCGCTCCTGTAGGGCCCGCAGCGGCATTTCGGGCTTAGATAGTCGGGGTAACCCGTTTCGGTGCGAATCCGAACCCGGTCAGGGTCGCCCCCTGATCGCCTCACAACCATTCAAGCGCAATGTTGCAGAGACTGATGACAGCGCTGCAGCGCTCGCGCCACAATTATGAGTCTTGGCCCTAGTCC
This sequence comes from Mesorhizobium sp. B2-4-17, assembly GCF_006441275.1. Lineage (NCBI taxonomy): Bacteria > Pseudomonadati > Pseudomonadota > Alphaproteobacteria > Hyphomicrobiales > Phyllobacteriaceae > Mesorhizobium > Mesorhizobium sp. B2-4-17. Next base: position 88,812 of record NZ_VFUX01000029.1, read on the forward strand.
CCTGGAACAAAAGTAAGCTTCATTTTGTTTGGCTTCTGTCACAAGAGCAGGAGTTTGATTCATGGCTGGCAGGCA